>JASFIY010000148.1:0-5965 GCA_050122415.1 Desulfobacteraceae bacterium | reverse complement strand
CAGCTACAGCACCCTGTAAACGCTTACCCCGCGGGGCCCTGGGACACATTGTCCATTTCAACCCCGTGAACGGTTACTATTGACGGCAGACGCGACGGGAAATTAGCATACCGGCATTTGAATTTTTCCCTTGGCTCAGGCTCTTTGCCGGATGACAGCCTGAAGGCATTCAATTTCCTTATAGCCCGGAAGAAGTCGTTATTTCCAAAAATCAACAGATTGGTGCTTGATTTTGAACTTCTCGTAACCCCGAACGGTTTTCATCTCAGCGTCCTATCCTCTGCTGACGGGGTTGATTCGTAAAAATGGGGACACCGGCCGACGGCTTTTGAGAGCGGCGCAAAAGATCCAATTTCCGCCGTACACGCGGAATTGAAGATGGCCCACCCTGTATTCAGGCCGGAAACGGGCACCTTGGAGGTCGCAGAAATATGGGCGGTTTTATCCTGATCGCGTTGTTCATCATCGGCGGCTTGGCTTTGGCCAAGTGGCTGCATTCCCGCGACGTGGACCAGATGCTTCCTCTGCTGGAGCGTGCGGCAGAGGCGCACAACGGCAGGGTGATCCAACAGTCTGCGCTGGGGCTTCCGCAGTTGGTGGTGCCCGCAGGGGATACGACGATCCGCTTGACCCCGATGACCAAATCCCTTTCTGCCCACGATTCGGGCATGATGACCTGCGTGGAGTTCGGCCTTCGGTCCTATTCCGGGGGTGAGTTCAGAATCCAGGAGAAAACGACCCACCTCCGGAAAGCGCTGCCCAAACTCTCTGCCGGCGACGCCCGCGTCCTCAAGTTCCATCAGGAAGCCTTCAAAAACCGGTTTCACGTCACCGCCTCAACGGTCGGCCAGACCGCCAAAATAGTCAGCGAGCCCTTGTTGCTCCAGGCGATTCTCGAATTACCCAAAGGCGCTGACATCCGCATCCAGGAAGGCATGTGCCACATCGCCGTGGACGGCATGCCCACCGACGTGGAATTTGTCCATCGTCTGCTTGCCGTTTCGGAACGGATGATCGGGGCCCTGAAAAGGTTCGCCAGCAAGAGTCCCGGCAATTGAACCCGGATCGGGTTCGACGGTTCGCGCTCCCGGACCGTTTTCTCCGCTCAGCGACCGAACGGGGACAAACACGCCAACCCCAGAATCGCGCCAACTTGTTGCCGCATCGATGAAAAAACCCTCAATTCACAGACGGTTGAGTTTTGTTCTCAAGGCCCTCTTGACCATTGAAGCGTTTATTGCCGTGTGGGAGCAGCAGTGGCTTACCGCAGCGATCACGGTGGGAATCATGCTGATCACACTGATCCCCCTGATCATGAAAAAGAAATTCAGCCTCACTCTTCCCCACGAATTCGAACTCCTTGCGATCACCTTTATTTTTACATCTTTATTCCTGGGTGAAGTTCGCGGCTACTACACCCGTTTTTGGTGGTGGGATATCGCCCTGCACACCGGGTCCGGTCTTTTGCTGGGAATCGTCGGTTTTTTGTTGGTCTATATTCTCAACGAATCGGATCAAATTGATCTCCACATGAACCCGGGCTTCGTTGCCTTTTTCGCCTTTCTTTTTGCCGTCGGCATCGGGGCGATTTGGGAGATATTTGAATTCGGCATGGACAGTTTTTTCGGTACCAACATGCAAAAGGAAATGCTCGACGACCCGTCCGGGTTGACCGATACCATGTGGGATTTGATCGTGGATACCTTGGGGGCATTCGTCATTTCAGTCCTTGGCTACGGCTATTTCAAATCCGGCAAAAAAGAATCGTTTCTGAAGCGCTGGATCGATACATTTATCCAAAACAACCCGCAGTTTTTCAATCGCAACTGTTGAGATCGGGATCCGACGCCGCCCGCCAGAAATCATCCGGCAGCAAGAACCAGGGGTAGCCCCGCGCCGAAGCACCGCCGCCGTCGCGCAAAGAGGCTGTTGGGTCACGCCTTGAAGCACTGACGGGGATCTTTGTGGAAAGAATTCCGTGAAAACAATTACCGCCTGCACCATGGATTGCCCCGACGCCTGCTCCCTTCTGGTCTGGCGGGATGCCGCCGGGGAGATAAAAATACGCGGCAACCCCGATCACCCGCTCACCGCCGGCTTCACCTGCGCCAAAATCAAGCGCCTGCCCAGACGGTTGCACCACCCCCAGCGGATCGTCGCGCCCATGATGCGATCCGCAAACCGCTGGCGAAAAATCGGTTGGGACGACGCCCTGGATCTCTGCGCCGAAAAGATCGACCGCCTGAGACCGGAGCCGGCCGCCATGCTCCACATTCACGGTGAAGGCGCCAAGGGCGTTTTAAAGCAGGCCAACAAGCTATTTTTCGCCCTGCTCGGGGCCAGCCGAACCAAAGGTTCGCTGTGCGACGCGGCCGGATTTGTCGCGTTCCTTCAAGATTTCGGGTCCCGCTGCAATCACGGGATCGCGGATCTGATCAACGCCCGCGTCATCATCAATTGGGGCAAGGATTTGGCCGCCAGTTCGGTGCACATGGCGGCCATGGTGCAAAAGGCGGCGCGGGCCGGCGCCCGCACGCTGACCATCTCGCCCGGCGGCGATGAAAGCCGTGACCGCGCAGGCCACCACATCCGGATCCGCCCGGGAACCGATCGTTTCCTGGCGGCAGCCGTCCTGCGCCTGCTTGCAGCGGAAAACCGGATGGCCCCGCAGGTCCATGACCACGTCAGTCGCTGGCCGAGCTTCCGCGAGGCGATTTTCAACTACAGCCCGGAGGAGTTGGCGGCCCGCTGCGACGTCCCCCTGGCGGAGATCCGCCGCGTGGGCGACGCTTACCTGGATGGGCCCGCGGCCACCATCGTCGGCGGCGGGCTGCAACGCTACCGCTACGGCGGCGAGAACGTGCGCTTCATCAACGCCCTGGCCCTGTTGTCGGGCAATATCGGCCGCGCCGGGGGCGGGGTCTATTTCCATCACCATTCCCTGGCCAATTTAAATTACGACTGGTCGCGGGTGGCGGGCGCCATGGGCAGACGGGCCTTGCCCATGCCCACGATCGGGCGCGGCATTCTCGAAGCCCAAGACCCGCCGATCAAAATGCTCTGGATAAACGGCAGCAACGTGGTCAACCAGGCCCCGGATTCAACCGGCCTGGCCGCGGCGTTCGCCCGGGTCCCCTTTAAAGTCGTCGTGGACGCCTTCATGACCGACACCGCCGGGCAGGCCGATCTTTTCCTGCCCAGCACGCTGATGCTGGAGCAGGAGGACATCATCGGCTCCTATTTGACGGAATATATCCACTACGTCACGCCGGTGCTGGAACCGCCCGGGGAAGCCCGAAGCGATTTTTGGATTCTTTCCGAACTGGGCAAGCGGCTGACCCCGCCGATCGGTCTGCCCGATATGGATTCCTGCCTTCAGGCGGCCCTGCGGCACCCCGCGCTGAATGTCACCCTGGCGGAGTTGCGGGCCCAAAAATTCGCCCGGGCCCGGCGTCCCGCGGTTGCCTACCGGGACCAGGTCTTCGACCACCCCAGCCGGAAATACCGGCTGCCGGTTGCGCTACACGACGAGCCGCCGCCCCCGCGGGATTACCCCTTGCGTCTGCTCAGCCTGATTCGCAAGGATGCCATCCACTCCCAGTTGGCGGCCGAAGACCAGCAGATCCCGCTGGTGGTCTGGGTTTCGCCCCGCTGCCCGGCCCTGAAGGCGCTGGACCTGCAACGGGGGGTCCGCCTGGTCTCACCGGCGGGCAGTCTGGAAGTCGCAGTGAAAACCCTGGCTGGTCTCCACCCGGAGACAGTGCTCGCCCGCAGGGGCACCTGGATGAAGTTGGGCGGCGGCCTCAACCGCCTCATCGCGGCGCAATTGACCGACATCGGAAACGGCGCGCCCTATTATGCCCAGTACGTTCGACTTGAAAATATACCCCAGTCCGGTAAAGAAGATGAAAACCGACGTAACCCCATGGAGTAAGATGCCGCCGGCGTTTCGCAACATCTGCGAAAGCTGGTCGGATGCGTTGGAAAAGATTTCGGGCTACGAGCAGCGCCTGGCATATGTACGCCGGGTGATGCCGGATTTGCTTTTGGATGCGGCGATCTTCACGGAGATCCTGCGCAATGTCACCGACGGCTCGGAATACCCGGATACCCGCCGGGCCGGCATGTTCGACAACGAACTGCTCCTGTACATCGACCCCAAGCGGATCTTTTCGATCCGGCTTTACCTTTGGGCGCCAGGCGAGTATACCCCCATCCACGATCACAACGCCTGGGGTGTGATCGGTCCGGTCAGCGGCAAACTCCAGGTGACCCATTACGTCCGGGAGGATGCCGGATCGGACGAAAACTTCGCGCGCCTGAAAGAGGCCGAGAATCGGGTCCTGACCCCCGGGCAGACCGAAATGGTTTTGCCGTTGAACAACGGGATCCACAAAACCGGCAACCCGGGCGATATGACCAGCGCCACGGTCCAGCTTTACGGCAACCCCATACGGCGGACCTACATAAACCGCTTCGACCCCGTCTCCGGTCGCATCGGCAGAATCTACCCGCCGCGCACAAAAATGCGGCTCCTGGCTTCGGAAGCCCTGCGCGGCTTGCAGGAATCCAGGCGCGCCGGGGTACCCGAGACCCCCGGGCCGCCAGCCGACCCACAAGACAGGAATCGCTCCGCGGATTGACCTTTCGAAGCGGGTCCCGCGGGCATTCGCATCACCGACCCTTTTCCGGGTCAGGCGCGGAAGGACCCGCCCCCGGCGGCCGTCCGAAGCAGGCGCTTTGCGGCATGCGGCGCATCAAGGAGGAGGCAATGGCGAACTCATTTTCCATGGCGCTCGAAACCGTTCACACCGGCATCGGCCAGGGCAGCGTGTTGGAGCAGATCGACAAACGCTACCGCAAGCAGCAGCGGTTGACGTTGTTTGAAATGCTCGACAAGGTCGGCGACCAGGCGGTGGCGCATTTTCCGGTCGAACTCTACCGACACATCCCCCAAATCGGAAAGAAACAGCCGGCCCTGCTGCGCTTTTCCCTGCCGCTTTGGAAGAATCACGACGAGATTTTCTGGCAGTCCCTGGGGGATTATGTGATTCTCGCCGTGCACCGGGTCAAGGACCTGGAATTCGACCGGCTCAGGGGCCGGATGAAGGTGGAATATTTTGCCAAGATCAAAGGCCGAATCAAATACCCCGAGGACATCCGGGGGATCATCCAGAAAATCGCCCACCTGGTGGATACCGAGGCGCTGCCCACCGACTTCACCCGCTTCCGGCGGATGGCCGAGCGGCGGGACAGCCTGGGCGAGATGAGCAAGGAGCAGGCGGCCTTGATCGGGGCCGCGCTGAAATTCATTCGCCTAAACTAGCTGCCGGGCCCCGAGATCGGCCCCGTTTTCAACACTCCGCCCGGACGACCGCCGCCAGCCTGGAGAAAGCCCCCACGGCATGCCAATCTATCTGACCATCGTCCCGATCTTTCTGCTGGTGGCGCTGGGCTGGTTCGCCCGGCGGGTGGGGCTGCTGACATCGGAATTCATGGTGCCCGCCAATCGGCTGGTTTTTTATATCGGCATCCCGGCCATGCTCTTCGTGTCCCTGGCGAAAGCCAGCCTTCAGGCCTCGATCCAGGCCCAGATGGTGCTCTACACCATGGCCGCACTGGTCCTGGGGTGCCTCACCGCCTGGCTGGCGGCCCACCGAATGCGAATCAACGGCGCCACGGCGGGCTCGTTTGTCCAAAGCGCCTTTCACGGCAATTTCGGCTATATCGGTTTTGCGGTGGTTTTCTTCTACCTGGGGGAGGCGGGACTGGTCCGGGCCAGTTTTTTGGCCGGTTTTTTGATGATCCTGCAAAACACGCTGGCGGTATTGATCCTCCAGTTCTATGCCCCGTCGGAGGGGGGCGGCCGCCAGGGCGGGCGGACCTTTCTCAAAATCGCCGGCAACCCGGTGATCTGCGCGGCGCTCGCCGGCATGGCCTACTCCCTTTCCGGCCTGCCCATGCC
>JASFIY010000147.1:0-5992 GCA_050122415.1 Desulfobacteraceae bacterium | reverse complement strand
TTCGAAAAGGCTCTGGCCACCGGCGTGCTGCCCTTCCTGATCGGCGACGCCCTCAAGATCGCGGCCGCGGTGCCCATCGCGCGCGCGCTGCGGCCGGTGGTCCGCGGTTAGCAAAGGACATGGGTATTTCTCGCAGATGGAGACGGCGGTGGACATCATCACCATTGAAAATCTCAGTCATCGCTTTGCCGACGGCCGCATCGGCCTGCAGGCCATCGACCTCGCCATCGCCGCCGGCAGCTTCGTCCTGATCTGCGGCCCCAACGGCTCCGGCAAGACCACCCTGCTGCGGCACTTAAACGGCCTGCTGCAGCCCACCACGGGCAGCGTGACCGTCGACGGGGTGGCGGTGGCGGCCGATCTGCGGCGCGCCCGGCAGCGGGTGGGGATGGTCTTTCAGGATGCCGACAGCCAGATCGTGGGCGAGACGGTCTATGACGATGTGGCCTTCGGACCGCAAAACCTGAAACTGACGCACCCCGAAATCCACCGGCGGGTGCGCCAGGCGCTGGCGGACGTGGGTCTGGAGGGTTTCGCCGACCAGAGCCCGCACCGCCTTTCGGGCGGGGAAAAGCGCCGTCTGGCCATCGCCGGGGTTCTGGCGATGGCACCACGGGTTATCGTATTCGACGAACCCTTTTCGAACCTCGACTTTCCCGGCGTCAAACAGGTGCTGGGTCAGATCGTGGCCCTGCACCGCAAGGGCCACACGGTCCTGGTGACCACCCACGACATCGAGAAAATCCTGCCCCACGCCGAACGGCTGATCGTCATCCACGGGGGCCGCATTCAGCGGGACGGCCCGCCCCGGGCGCTGATGACCGACGTCGAACGCTACGGGGTGCGGGCGCCCTGCGCGGTCAAATGGGGTCGGGAGGCCGTCTCATGGCTGAACTGACGGCCGTTGCCTACACCCGGGGGCGCAGCCCGCTGCACCGCCTGGACGCCCGGGTCAAGCTGGCGCTGTTGGCCCTGCTGGGTCTGGCGACGGTTCAGGCGGCGGCGGCCGAACTCGGCCTGCTGACGGCGGCCCTTTTGGGGGCCGCCCGGGTCACGGGGCTACCCCTGGGTCGCGTGTTGCGGGAACTGCGCTACCTGCTGGCGCTCCTGGCAGCGGTGTGGATCGCACGGGGCCTGGCGACCCCCGGGGATGCCCTGCTCAGCGCGGCCGGGATCAGCCTCTCGCGTCAGGGGGCCATTGAGGGCGGCCTGATCTGCTGGCGTCTGCTGCTGGTCGCCGCCGCCGGCATCCTGTTTGTTTTCAGCACCCCTCCGGCGGCCGTCAAGGCGGCCGCCCAGTGGGTGCTCAAACCCGTGCCGCTGGTGCCCGAAAAGCGGGTGGCGGTGATGCTCGCGCTGGTGGTCGGCTTCATTCCGGTGATCCTCAACCAGGCCCGGGAAACCCTGGACGCCCAGCGCGCCCGCGGCATCGAAAACCGCCGCAACCCGGCCGCCCGCCTGGCCTTCCTGGCCATCCCGGTGCTGCGGCGGATCTTTTCGGACGCCGAAAAACTGGCCCTCGCCATGGAATCCCGCTGCTACAGCGAGGACCGCAGCGACCCGCTCTTGTCCGCCGGCCGGGGCGACTGGCTGGCCCTGGCCGCAGGCCTGAGCCTCTGGCTGCTGGTTATCCTGACCTGAGCCAAGGTTTCCGCGGGGCGCCGTCACCGCCCAAGCCCCCCGCCCCCTGCCCTGCCGCTAACGCCCCACAGCGCGTTTGACACGCCGAGCCGACTATAGTAATTCCTGTGCCCGATCCGCCCGGCCTGGACGGGACCCGATAACAGGAGCACGCGCGTTGAAGATCATCATCGTGGGCGCCGGCGAAGTCGGCTATCACACCGCCAGCCGGCTGGCGCTGGAAAACAAGGACGTGGTGGTGGTCGACAAAAACCCCGAGGCCCTGCGCCGGTTTGCCGACAACGTGGACGTGCAGGTCGTCCAGGGTTCCGGCAGCAGCCCCCGCGTCCTGGAGGAGGCCGGCATCCGGGAAGCCGAAATCCTGCTGGCGGTCACCGACAGTGACGAGACCAACCTCGTGGCCTGCCTGATGACCAACCTGCTTTCACCCGCCACCAAGAAGCTGGCCCGCATCCGGGATGCGGACTTCGACAAGTTCCACGCCATCTTCCGCGAAAACGCCCCCCACATCGATACCGTCATCAACCCCGAAATCGAGGTGGTCAAGACCATCGACATGCTCCTCAGCGTGCCCGGGGCGGTGGAGGTGGGGGAGTTCGCCGACGGCCGGGTCAAGTTCGTCGGTATCCAGATCGACCCCGATTCCCGGGTGGCCGGGGTCAAACTGGTAAACCTGCGGGAAAAAACAGGACCCATCCGCCCCCTGATCGCCGCCGTGGTGCGCGACGAGGAGCTGATCATCCCCCGGGGCAAGGATCGCCTCCTGGCGGGCGACATCGTCTACCTGATCTGCGAGGACAGCAAACTGATCGAGACCCTGGCGGTCTTCGACAAACGCGCCGAGCCCCTGCGGCGGGTGATGATCATCGGCGGCGGCCGCATCGGCTTGCGGCTTGCCAGGCTGCTGCAAAAGCGCGGGGTGAGCACCAAGATCGTGGAAAAGTCCACCGATCACTGCACCCGGCTGGCCGAGGAACTGGACGGGGTGGTGGTGCTGTGCGGCGACGGATCGGATCAGAGCCTCCTGGCCGAGGAAAACATCCAGGACATGGACGTCGTCCTGACCCTCACCAACGACGAGGAGACCAACATCCTGGCCTCGCTGCTGTCCAAGCGTCTGGGGGCCCGCAAGACCATCACCAAGATCAGCAAGTTCAGCTATTTCGCGCTCATGCCGGCGATCGGGATCGAGCTCGTGGTCAGCCCGCGGCTC
Organism: Desulfobacteraceae bacterium; assembly: GCA_050122415.1. GTDB lineage: Bacteria > Desulfobacterota > Desulfobacteria > Desulfobacterales > JAABRJ01 > JAABRJ01. Next base: position 3,138 of record JASFIY010000147.1, on the reverse strand, counting down.
TCGGCCATCAACACGATCCTACAGCACATCCGGCGCGGTAAAATCCTGTCGGCCATCGCCATCAAGGGCGAGCGGGCCGAGGTCATGGAGGCTGTTGCGCTGGAGACCTCCGATATCGTCGGCACGCCCCTCAAGGGCATTTCCTTCCCCGGCGGGTCGCTGGTGATCGCCATCATCCGTGAGGAAAACGTCATCATTCCCTCCGGGGAAAGCGTCATCGCGCCGGGGGACCGGATCATCATCTTCGCCGAACGGCTGGCGATCCCCAAGATCGAGAAGATCCTGGCGGTCAAGCTGGAGTACTTTTAGGTGCGCTGGCGCCGCATTTTGCAGGTGGTGAGCATCCTGGTCCTCATTCTGGGCCTGACCATGGTGATTCCCCTGCTGTGGGGCCTCTACTTCGGCGACCCCGGCGTCAGGCCGCTTTTAGAGGCCATGGCGCTGACCATCCTGGTCGGCGGCAGCCTCGCCCTGCTGCTGCGGGGGCCCAAAACCGAGTTTATCAGCCAGCGGGAGGGCATGGCCATCGTGGCCCTCGGCTGGAGCGCGGTGGGTTTCTTCGGCTGCCTGCCCTTCCATTTCAGCGGCGAGTTCGGGCCTTTCGTCAACGCCTTCTTCGAATCCATTTCCGGCTTCACCACCACGGGCTCCTCGATCCTGACCGACATCGAGGCCGTCTCCAAGAGTCTCCTCTTCTGGCGCAGCTTCATCCAGTGGCTCGGGGGGATGGGGATCATCGTGCTGTCGCTGGCGATCCTGCCGATCCTGGGGGTCGGCGGCATGCAGCTCTACAAGGCCGAGGTGCCCAGCCCGGTGCCGGACAAACTCCAGCCCCGGATCCGGGAGACGGCGCGGATCCTCTGGAAGGTCTATGTTTTTTTCACGGTGGCCCAGGTGGCGCTGCTGATGCTGGGCGGCATGGGGATCTTCGACGCCTGCAACCACGCCCTGACCACCATGCCCACCGGCGGCTTCTCCACCAAAAACGCCTCCCTGGCGCACTTCGACAGCGTCTACCTCGATCTCGTGGTGGCCTTTTTCATGCTGCTCGCCGGGATCAACTTCTCGCTGCACTACCAGCTGCTCAAGGGCGACAGCCTGGCCTTCTGGCGGAACTCCGAATGCCGCTTCTTTTTGGCGGCCACCCTCGTGCTCACCCTGGTCATCGCCGTCGACATCTACGGACCGGTTTATGACCAAATCGGTGACGCCCTGCGCTACGCGGTTTTTCAGCTGACCTCGATTCTGACCACCACCGGCTATGCCACCGCCGACTACGAGCAGTGGCCGGCCATGTCCCAGCTGATTTTGCTGCTGTGCATGTTTCTGGGCGGCTCGGCCGGCTCCACCGCCGGCGGCATGAAGTGCCTGCGCATCATGGTCTGTTTCAAGTACTGCTACAAGGAACTCTTCACCCTGATCCACCCCCACGCCGTTTCGCGGATCAAGATCGGGGGCCGGTCGGTGCCCGACGACGTGGTCCGCAGCGTGCTCGGTTTTCTGGCACTCTATCTGGGACTTTTCGCCTTCTCCTCGGTCCTGCTGGCCGGCATTGGGGTGGACTTCATCACCGCCTTCGCCGCCGTGGCGGCCACCATCGGCAACATCGGCCCGGGTTTCGGCATGGTCGGCCCGGTGGAAAATTTCGCCGCCATTCCGGTTCTCGGCAAATGGCTGCTGATCTGGTGCATGCTGCTCGGACGGCTGGAAATCTACACCGTCATTATCCTGCTGGTGCCCGAGTTTTGGCGCAAATAGGGCATTTGCCAAATTTTTGGGTTGACATCCGAAGCCGATACCGCTATTAGCAGTCTTCCACAGCGGGCCGTTAACTCAGTCGGTAGAGTATCTGCCTTTTAAGCAGAGAGTCGCTGGTTCGAGTCCAGCACGGCCCACCAGCGACAGCCCAAGTCCCCATCGTCTAGCCTGGTCCAGGACACCGGCCTTTCACGCCGGCAACAGGGGTTCAAATCCCCTTGGGGACGCCACGCAAATTCCAGCGGTCAACCGGTCCCACGGTTGGCCGTTTTTGGTGGCGCCCGCGAGCGGGGGAGATACCCAGGTGAAAGGTCCCGGCCGCCATCACGAGCCGGGGGCGGCCCTTGCCCACCCGCTCAACCCCGGCCCGTTGTTCCGGCACCTCCCCTTCTGAACACCTCCCGCCAGAGAATGAAGACGTAGAGGGTCATGAGTGCGCCAAAACCTCGGAGGCCGACCCCTGCGGCGGTCCAGGCATCGACCCCGCCGATGACAAGCGGGCCGCAGAACATGCCGAGTCCCCAGCACAGGAAATAGATTCCGGAATAGCTGCCTTTAAGACCGATCGGCGCCATCTGGTTCAGATACGCAAGCGAGCTGACGCCAAAACTGCCCAAGGCGAGAACAGACAGGATCAGCAGGCCCGCCAGGACAGTCCCCTCCAAAGCCGGTGCCACCAAAATTGCGATCCCGGCCACCAGCATTCCGGCAACCATGATCCTTGGCTGACCATAGCGATCGGTCAGATGCCCCGTGAGCAGGGCCGCCGTCCCGATTGCGATGTAGAATCCTGAAAAGAACATCCCGATCCCGAGGAGGTCATAGCCTTTAACCAACTGCAGAAAAACGGGGATCACCGTCAGGAAAGCGCCATACCCGGCCCCGTAGAGCCCGGCGCCGAAAAGGGTGGCCAGCGGCTTGCGGTCGGCCGCCAACTGCGCCAAGATGCCGGCCAGGGAAGGAAGGCGCGTTGTTTGGGGCCGGATGGCGGCCTCCTGGCCCAGGGTCGCCAACAGAATCGATCCCCCGGAAAAGCAGAGAATCGCGTACACGACAAAAGTCGCCTCCACCGGCAGCCACCGGCCGATCACCAATCCCGCCGCCGGTCCGGCCGCCAGCCCGAGGTGCAGGACGGCATTATAGCCGCCAATCAGGCGGCCGGGTCTGCCGGGGTCCTGAAGCGCAAGGGCGGCCGGCGCCAGCGACCAGACCGGGGCCTCCCCCACACCCTGGACGAGGCGCCCGGCAATGAGCGCCAGTGCCTCCTGGCCAAAATAGAAACAAATACCCGCCACTGCGCAAATATAGTATCCCGCGATTAGAAACGGTTTGAATCCGTAGCGATCGGCCAACCGGCCGACCCCGAATTGGACCAGAAGA
>JASFIY010000146.1:0-6003 GCA_050122415.1 Desulfobacteraceae bacterium | reverse complement strand
GGCCGAAGTCGCCGATGTGCCCAAAGCCGTTCTGGTGGGCTGCGCCCGGTCGACCCTGGCGGCGTGGCGCGAGCGGATCCTGGCCGGCGGCGGCCAGGCCCCCGCGCCCCGTCCGAGCCAGGAAACCATCGTGGCAGAGGTCCTGGAGCGGGTTGCCCAGGCCATGGCCCACAATCTCAAACCGGTGGTCAATGCCACCGGCATCGTCGTCCACACCAACCTCGGGCGCTCGCTGCTGGCCCCGGCGGTTCTGGCGAACCTGGTTGAAATCGCCAGCCGCTACTCCAATCTGGAATTCGATCTGGCGGCCGGCAGGCGCGGCTCCCGCTACACGGCCGTGGAGGACGTCCTCTGCGAGATCAGCGGCGCCGAGGCGGCCATGGTGGTCAACAACAACGCCGGGGCGGTGCTGCTCTGCCTGGAGACCCTGGCCCGGGGGCGCAAGGTGATCGTCTCGCGCGGGGAACTGGTGGAGATCGGCGGCGCCTTCCGCATTCCGGACGTCATGGCCAGAAGCGGCGGCATTCTCTGCGAGGTGGGGACCACCAACCGCACCCATCTGCGGGATTACGACGGCGCAATCGACGACCAAACCGCCCTGCTGCTCAAGGTCCACAAGAGCAACTACAGCATTGTCGGGTTTTCCGCCGAGGTGTCGCTGCCCGAGTTGGCGGCCCTGGGCGCCCGGCACGGGCTGCCGGTGATGGAGGATCTGGGCAGCGGGACCTTCATCGACTTTTCCCAGTACGGACTGGCCAAGGAGCCCACCGTCCAGGAATCCGTGGCCGCCGGCGCCGATGTGGTCACCTTCAGCGGCGACAAGCTTCTCGGCGGCCCCCAGGCGGGCCTGATTGTGGGCAGGCGGGCGATTATCGAGCGCATTCGAGGAAACCCCATCACCCGCGCGCTGCGCATCGACAAGATGACCCTGGCGGCCCTGGAGGGCACCCTGCGGCTTTACCGCGATCCCCGGCAGGCCGTGGCGGCCATCCCCACCCTGCAGATGGTCACGATGCCCTTTGCGGTCACCGAGGGCCGTGCCCGCGGGCTGGGCGATGCGCTGGCCGCCCTGGGGGATGCGCGCTTGGAGATCATGTTGCGCGAACTGGCTTCCAAAGCCGGCGGTGGGGCCCTGCCGTTGCTGGATCTGCGCAGCCTGTGCGTGGCGGTCCGGATCCGGGGACTTTCCGCCAGCCGCCTGGAGGCCTTTCTAAGGGCCGCAACGCCGCCGGTGATCGCCAGGATTGAAGACGACCGGGTGATCCTGGATCCCCGGACGCTGCAGGAAGGCGAGGCCGCCATCATCGTCGACGCCATGGCGAACATACTGAAAAGGGCCCCGAGATGACCCCACACAACCCCCAAATTGAGACCCGCTGCGGTTCAGACCGCGAATTTCTCTTCTCCCGCAACCAGTCCCCGGCCGGGGCGCCGGCCGCGGTGCGGGCGGTCGAGCCGGCGCTGGCCGGCGCCGCGGCCCAGGCGCCGCCATCGACCGTCGATGAGGAGGCCGAAACGGCGTTTCTGGCGCGGGCCATGCCGCAACTGACAAGCGCGGGCGGCTTCGGGGCGCTGGCCGTCCGCATCGACCCCCTGGAGGTGGCCGAAGACGGGCAGCCCGAAGGGCAGCTGGAAGCCGTCCGCAGGGCTCTCGCAGCGGTGGTCGACGGCCTCTGCCGGGATGAAGACGGTCTCTGGGCCGAGATCGGGGTGGACGTCATCGGCTGCTTCCTGCCCGGTCGAAACGCGCCGCAGTGCCGCGAGGCCGCCCGGCGCATTCAGCAAACCCTCTCCGGGCGGCGATCGGAAAGCGTCTCCATCGGCATCGCCATGTTCCCCTGCATCAATTACCACCGGCGCCAGATGCTCGCCAACGCCCGCAAGGCCCTTGACCACGCCGCTTTTTTCGGGCCCGGCAGCCGGGTGGTCTTCGACGCCGTCAGTTTGAACATCAGCGGCGACCGGTTTTATCAGGAGGGCGATTTCGCCGGGGCCGTGGAAGAGTTCAAGCGGGCGCTGCTGCTGAATCCCACCGAGGTCAACGTTCACAACAGCCTGGGGGTCTGTTACGGACTTCTGGGGCGTCTGGACGAGGCCCTGGCGGCCTTCGAGGCCGCCGTCTTCCTGGATTCCCAAGAACCCCTGGCGCGCTACAACAGCGGCCTGGTGCACATGCTCCAGGGTCGCAACGACGCGGCCCTGGCCTGTTTCCGGGCAGCCGGCCGGATCGCGCCGGAGCTTTTCGAGGTGGCTTTCCAGACCGGCAAGCTCTACCTGCTCACCGGCGAGCCCGCCAAGGCGGTCGGTTTTCTGGAAAAGGCGGCCGGGCTGCAACCCGCGGCCGGCCCCATCCAGGCGTTTCTCGGACAGTGTTACGAAGCCCTGGAGCGCCCCCGGGAGGCCGTTGCCGCCTACAAACGGGCCGTCAAGCAGAATCCCGCCGACGCCGCCTCGCTTTCGGCCATCGGGCATTTGTTCGATCTTCAGGGGGAAAATCCGGAGATCGCCACCCTTTTTTGTCGGCAGAGTGTGGCGTTGGAGCCGGCCAGCGGTCTTTACCGCCATCGCCTGGGCCGTCTGCTGCTCAAGCAGGACCAGCTGGAAGCGGCCCTGGAGGCTTTCGAGGCCGCGCTCGCGCGCGGCTACGACGCCCGCGAGGAGATCCAAAGCCTGCAGCGCCGCCTGACCGCCAGGGCCTCCTGAAGCAGCCGGAGACGCCACCCCGTGGATCCCTCACAGCAGATTCTAACCATTCTCGAGGACGCCCTGGCGGTCAAGGACGCCTTTATCCGGCCGCAAGTCGACAAGATCCGCGAAACCGCCGAGCTGCTGGCCGTCGTCCTGGCGGCCGGCGGCAAACTGCTGGTTTTCGGAAACGGCGGCAGCGCCGCCGACGCCCAGCACATGGCCGCCGAATTCGTCAACCGTTTTCGGCTGGAGCGGCGCCCCCTGCCGGCCATCGCCCTGACCACCGACACCTCGGTCATCACCAGCATCGGCAACGACTACGGTTTCGAGCAGATCTTCGCCAAGCAGGTGCAGGCCCTGGGCCGTGCCGGTGACGTGGCCCTGGGGATCAGCACCAGCGGCAACTCGCCAAACGTTCTGAAGGCCATCCAGACGGCCGCCGGGCTGGGGCTGCTGACCATCGCCCTGACCGGCGGCGGCGGCGGGGTCCTGGCATCGGCGGCCGACCGCAGCTTCTGCGCACCCTCGGTGGTTACCGCCCGCATCCAGGAGGCCCACATCACCCTGGTGCACATCTGGTGCGACCTGGTGGAGCGGATCCTTTTTCCCCAAGCCGCCCCTTAAACCCCAGAACCTTACCGGGAGTCGGTTGCATGCCCAAACAGCGCTTCGCCCCGATCGTTCTCAAAGATCTGGAGACCTACTCCCTCCAGGATCGCCCCAGCAAGGTCGGCACGGCCGATTTCGCCGCCCGCTGGCAGGCCGGGGGGAGCTTCGCCGGTTTTCTGGCGAGCCTGCCCAAGGTGCTGGCGGCCGATGACCTGCGGGCGGTGGTCGCCGCGGTGGTGGCGGCCTGCCGCGGTCGGCGGACCGTGGTCGCCGGCATGGGGGCCCACGTCATCAAGGTCGGCCTCTCCCCGGTGGTGGTGGATCTCATGCAGCGGGGGGTCTTAAGCGGGGTCGCCCTCAACGGCGCCGGCATTATCCACGACTACGAACTGGCCCTGGTGGGGCGGACCTCCGAGGATGTGGCCGCCAGCCTCGGCTCCGGCGCCTTCGGGATGGCGCGCGAAACCTGCGAGTTTCTCGGGGCGGCCATCCGCCGGGCCGACCGCGAGAGGATCGGGCTGGGGGACGCGGTGGGGCGCGAGATCCTGGAGGCCCGTCTGCCGTTTGCCGAACACAGCCTGCTGGCCGCCGGGGCGCGGCTGGAGATTCCGGTGACGGTTCACGTGGCCATCGGCACCGACATCCTGCACATCCACCCGGAGTTCGACCCCCGGGCCGCAGGCGCGGCCAGCCACCGCGATTTCCGGACCTTTGCCGCCATGGTGGCGCGGCTGCAGGGCGGGGTCTATCTCAACATCGGGTCGGCCGTGATTTTGCCGGAAATTTTTCTCAAGGCCCTCAGCCTGGTGCGCAACCTCGGGCATCAGGTTTCCGAGTTGACCACCGTCAACCTGGACTTCATCCGCCACTATCGGCCCCTGACCAACGTGGTCCAGCGCCCCACCCTCGGGGCCGGACGGGGGATCAACCTCGTCGGTCACCACGAGATCATGCTGCCGCTGATCGCAGCCGCCATTTTAGAGCAACTGGCGGTCCCCGATTGATTAAACTTTCATAAACGATTATATTGTTATGTTTGCAATTCCATGGGTGCCCCGGAAGCGGCCTTCTTTGGGCGCCCGCCTGTGCGCCGCTGCGCCGGGAAACGGCCCGGGCGCCGCAAGGCTTCATTTTCCTCAAGGAGACAAACCCATGCCGATCTACGAATACCACTGCCAAAAATGCGGCCACGACTTCGAATACCTGCAGTTGGGCGCCGACGAGCCCGAGTGCCAGGCCTGTCACAGCAAGGAAGTCTGCCGCCTGATGTCCGTCTGCGGCTTCGTTTCAAAGGGCAGCGGCGGCCAGACCCTCAAAACCACCGCCGCCACCTCCTCCTGCAGCGGTTGCAGCGCCAGCAGCTGCGCCGGGTGCGGCCACTGATGGCGCAAACGATCGTCATCGGCACCCGCGGCAGTCAGCTGGCCCTGTGGCAGGCCAACTGGGTCGGCGGCGCCCTCAGGGAGCGGTTTCCCGATTTGCGGGTCGAACTGCTGACCATCAAGACCATGGGGGATAAAATTCTCGACGTGGCCCTGGCCAAGGTGGGCGGCAAGGGGCTGTTCGTCAAGGAGATCGAAGAGGCCCTGATCTCAGGCCGGATCGATCTGGCCGTTCACAGCATGAAGGACATGCCGGCCGATATCCCCGAGGGGCTTTGCATCGGCGCCGTGCCCGCGCGCGAAAACCCGCTGGACGTGCTGATCACGCGCAGCGGGGGGGGGTTTTCTGCACTGCCCGAGGGGGCGCGGGTGGGCACCAGCAGCCTGCGCCGCGCGGCTCAGCTGCGCGGCCGGCGGCCGGACCTCGAGATCCGCACCCTGCGGGGCAATCTCGACACCCGCCTGCGCAAGCTGGCGCAGGAGGATCTGGATGCCATCGTTCTGGCGGCGGCCGGGATGCTCCGGTTGGGGCTGGCCCGGCAGGTGAGCGAATACCTCTCCGCGGACGTGATCCTGCCGGCCGTCGGGCAGGGGGCGCTGTGCATCGAAATGCGGCGGGGGGACCCCCGGGTCGCCCGGCTGGCGGCCGCGCTGGACGATCCGGCGACGCGCACGGTGGTGACCGGGGAGCGGGCCTTTCTGAAACGGCTGGAAGGCGGCTGCCAGGTGCCGATTGCGGCCCACGGGAGGCTGGCCGACGGGGTCTTTGCGCTCACCGGGCTGGTGGCGGAGGTCGACGGCCGGACCATCATCCGCCGGACCCGCAGCGGTGCGGCGGCCGCGTCGGAAGCCGTCGGCATCCAGCTGGCGGAGCACCTGCTGACGCTCGGGGCCAGGGAGATCCTGGAAAAACTGAAATCGGAAGGCCATTGACGCATGAAGCCGAAAGTCTACCTGATCGGCGCCGGACCCGGCGACCCCGGCCTGATAACGGTCAAGGGGCGCGAATGCATCGCCGCCGCCGACGTCGTGATCTATGACTACCTGGCCGCGCCTGTCCTGCTGGAGGCGGCGCGGGCGGACGCCGAGCTGATCTACGTGGGCAAAAAGGGGGGCGACCACACCCTGCCCCAGGAGGAGATCAACGCCCTGCTGGTGGCCAAGGCCGCCGCGGGAGCCGTGGTGGCGCGTCTCAAGGGGGGCGATCCCTATATTTTCGGACGCGGCGGCGAAGAAGCCGAAGTCCTGGTGGCGGCCGGGATCGACTACGAGGTGGTCCCCGGGGTGACCTCGGCCATCGCCGCTCCGGCCTATGCCGGAATTC
>JASFIY010000145.1:0-6004 GCA_050122415.1 Desulfobacteraceae bacterium | reverse complement strand
ATCGGCCCGGGCGCCGATTTCCCCAAGGGTCGCCGCCAAAAGCGCCAGATCGTCCCCCACGCAGAGGTGCCGCACCACCGTCACCCCCTCCTGCTCCAGCAGGTGCGCGATATGGGCGGAATTGCTGTCGACGACGGCACCCGTCCGGATCTCCTCGCCGGTGGCCAGAATTTCAGCCTGCATGTCCGCTCCTTGGGAATCGGGGGTCAGCCGCCGCTAGCCGGTTGACGCTCCCGGGAATCCTCCCTATACTGGGTTTCATCCTTGGAGGCAAGCACCCCGCCGGGGCGCTGCACCCTTTTGACGGAGTATCCGGATGCGGTTTTGGCTCATCATCTTGGCAGTGATCTACCTCGTCTCGCCGGTGGACCTTTTTTCCGATTTCTTCATCGGGTGGGGCTGGCTGGACGACCTTCTGATCCTGTGGCTGACGTGGCACTACTTCATCAAGGATGGGGTCAGGGCCCGGAGCGCCGGCAGACCGGAGGGCAGCCAGGGCCACGGGCGCTTCGAACGGCAGGGGCCGGAATCCGCCGGTGCGGCCGGGGAGCCGCCGCCACGTCCTGCCGATCCCTTCGCGGTGCTGGGGGTGAGGCCGGGCGCACCGGCCGAAGACATCAAAGCGGCCTACCGGCGTCTGGTCAACCGCTACCATCCGGACAAGCTGCAGCACCTCGGGGAGGAGTTTCGCCAGCTGGCCGAAAAAAAATTCAAGGACATTCAGCGCGCGTATCAGTCGCTCAAAGACGCGGGGCAGGTTTAGGCGGGGACGGCCCTCAAGGACCCTGAAATAAGCACCACCGGGGGTCGGCAAGAACGCCCCGGGCGGCGGCAAACTCGGAACCGACGAGAAAGGGGGGCGCCGGACGCCCCCCGCAATCGTCGCAAACCGGGTGCGGTATCAGCGCTTGGAGAACTGGAAGCGGGCGCGGGCGCCGCGCTGGCCGTACTTTTTACGTTCTTTGGCGCGGGGATCGCGTTTGATGAAGCCGGCGCGCTTGAGCAGCTTGCGGAATTCGGGATTGGCCACCAGCAGCGCGCGCGTGATGCCGTGGCGGATGGCGCCCGCCTGGCCGCTGGTGCCGCCGCCGAGAACCCGGATCTTGACATCGTAGGCCCCGAGAGTGTTGGTGACTTCAAAGGGCTGGGCGAGGGTTTTGCGGGCGGATTGCAGTTTGAAATAATCTTCCAGCGGACGGTCGTTGACCGTGATCTGCCCGGTACCGGGCATGATCCACGTCCGGGCGATGGAGGTTTTGCGTTTTCCGGTGGCGTAGTAAACTTCTCTTTCCATTCGATTCACCCTTCTAAGAAAATACCAAAACTTCGGGCTTTTGGGCCTCGTGGGGATGCTGGCTGCCGGCGTAGACCTTGAGTTTTTTGAAAAGCTGGCGCCCCAGCCGGTTTTTGGGAAGCATCCCCTTGACGGCGAAACGGATCAGGTCTTCGGGACGTTTTTCCATGAGCTTGCGGGCCGTGATGGTCTTCAACCCCCCCATATAACCGCTGTGGCGATAGTAGTTTTTCTGGTCCCACTTGCGTCCGGTGAGTCGGATTTTATCGGCATTGATGACCACAATCCAATCACCGGTGTCCGTGTGGGGGGTGAAGAGCGGGTTGTGTTTGCCCCGCAGCCGGGCGGCGACCGATGTGGCGAGCCGGCCCAGAACGGCATCTTGGGCGTTGACCACAAACCACTTTTCCTGATTGTCGGCCCTCTTGGCACTGTAAGTGTATTTTTTCACGATTCACGCTCCTGTTGAAAGAATCCGGGTTTGATAGATAAATTCACCGCAGATGTCAAGGGAAAAACAGCCCGGGCGCCCCCCCGACCGGCGCCCCGCCTTGACAGGGGCCCGCCGTTAGGGCAAAGCTTGAAGAACCGGTAAAAATAAAAATCCAGACGGTTTCGAAAAAAAGTTCAATTTACGGCGCGCAAATCCAAACCGCGTGACGCCTACTTAAGGTACGCCGCAACGACTTCGAGATGCAGCGCAAGGCAGAAATTGGGCTTTTTGCGGACCCGTCGAGCTTCGCTTCGGCAGCTGCGCTCCCGCGGCAGCCGAAGCCCCCAAAGGAGCCCCTGCCCATGGGCGGCACCCGCCCCGACAGGCTTTCGGTCATGACCTTCAACCTGCGTTTCGGCCTTGCGGAGGACGGCCCCGACAGCTGGGAGCATCGACGCCGCTCCGTGGGGGACCTTTTGCGGAAGTTCCAGGCCGATTTTATCGGGTTTCAGGAGGTCAACCACTTCCAGGCCGATTTTCTGCAGGCTCATCTCAGCACCCACCGTCTGATCGGCCGGCGCCAGCCGGCCCCGTCCTTCTGGCAAAACAACCTGATCTTCTACCACCGCGCGTGGCGCTGCATTCACCGCGAGCATTTCTTCCTGAGCGCAACCCCCGGCATCCCCAGCCGCTTCCCGGACAGCCGCTGGCCGCGGCAGTGCACCCTGGGGGTCTTCCAGTGCGAATCGCGCCGGTTGGCCTGCATCAACACCCACTTCGATTTCGAAGACGACGTCCAGGTGCGCAGCGCCCGGATCATATTGAACCGCTTGGCACAGCTGCCCTCATCCCGGGCGGCTCTCCTGCTGGGCGATTTCAACGCCGACCCCGGCCGCCCCTGTTACGGGGTGTTCACCGGCTCAGACCCGGAAGCCGACCCCGAAGGCGGCCCCGCTTTCCAAAATGTTTTCCTCCCCCCCTACCCCGCCACCTTTCACGGTTTCAAGGGCGGCCGCAGCGGCCGGCACATCGACTGGATTCTCTTTCGCGGCGGGCTGACGCCGGAAGCCTGCCGGGTCATCGACGACCGCTTCGAGGGCCGTTACCCGTCCGACCACTACCCGCTGCGGGCGATCTTCCGCTGGCAGTCCCACCCGGAACCCCGGAACGGCTGAGCCAGGCCATGGGCCAGGGGGCGGCCGGATTCCTAAGCCGCGGCTCGGCCGGCCGGCGGCACGGGATCGGTGGTGTTTTTAAGCCGCCCCCGGCCAGGCGGTCAGGTCCAGATCGAAATCGCGCCACAGGAGGATCCGGCCGTTTTTTTCGAAGACCGCCACCGTTGCCGTCGCCAGGCCTTCCGGTGCCGCCACCGCTTCGGCCCGGAAGGTTTGAAAAATGTGGTGGGCGATGGAAAAGTACTGCCCCTGCCGGGCGTCGGCGGGTTTGCCGTCCACCAGGGCCGCGGCGGGCAGCACCCGCCAGAGCTCGGGTCCGGCGCCGGCGGGTTTTAGGAAGACAAAGCTGTAGCCGGCGACCGGGCCACCGCTGCTCCCGGTGTTGACGATTTTGAATCGGATCTCCAGCGCGCGGCTGTCGGGTTCCGACCGGACGCTGAAGTCCGCCACCTCCAGGAGCGGCGGCGAGATAACCGTGTTCGCGGCCGGGGTCGTTTCCTCCGCCGCCGGGAGGTCGCGGCCACCGTCGGCGGCGCCCTCGAGGCCCGCCGGCAGGCCCTGGATGGCCACCAGCCGCGCCATCAGGACATCCTTCTGGTCGCGCAGGTCCCGAAAGGTCGCCCGCGCCGCCTGCAGCTCCCCCAGGAGCTGCTGCTTCTGGTGAAAGGTTCGCACGAAAAGCACCGAGAGGACCACGGCGCCGGTCGCCAGGACCACCAGGGCGATTGTCAGGCCAAGCACCGCGAGCCGCAAACGCCGCCACGACGGGTGGCGGCCGGGCCCGCCATCCGGGGCCGAGGGCCCCCGGGTTGCGGGCGGCGGCTGAGACGCTGGCGGGGGGGTGACGTCCATTTTTTCGGCCTCACTGCTTTTCGGAATCCCGCGGAGGGTCGGCAGCCCCGGGGGGCCACGCGACGCGCACCGCTGCGCCCCTGCCGACGGCCAGGGTTTCGGCGGCGTTGCCGCAGTTGACGGCGATCTCCAGCGTTCCGCGGCTGCCGATCAGGGCCACCGGCCGCCGGGGCGCGGCGTCGGCATAGGCGCTGGCGAGCCCCTGAATGCGGTGCCCGCCGATCTCCACCTGCAGGTGCGGATGGGCCCCGGCCCCCAGCAGGCCGGCCGCGATATTGGTGATCAGGTTGCCGAAATGATCCACCGCGACGACGGCGCCGTCTAAGGCATTGGCCCCGGCCGGGCGTGCCGCGGGCAGATCGAGGCGCACCAGATCGCCGGCCGCCACGGGCGAACCCAGACGTTCCAGAGGCGCCCCGCCGGCCAGGGCGGCGGCCACCGGCGCGAAGATATCGCGGCCGTGAAAGGTCCGGCTGACCGGCGCCAGGAAAAAGGCGCTGTTCTCCACCCGCACGACCGCCTTCGGCCGGGGGTCCTGCAAAACCAGGGTCAGCACCCCGTTGTCCGGCGCCAGGAACAGCGGCCCGTCTTCGAGCGCCAGGGCCACGACCGCCCGCCGGCTGCCCACCCCGGGGTCCACCACCACCACGTGCAGCGTGGATTGCGGAAAGTAGGGGTAGGCGGCCTTGAGCATCAGGGCCGCGCCGGGCACGTCCTGGGGATCCAGCGCGTGGGAGATGTCCACCACCACCGCGTTGGGGTTGCGGGTCAGGATAACCCCTTTGACCACCCCGACGTATTCGTCCCGGGTGCCGAAATCGGTCAGCAGGCTGATCAGGCGCATGGGTCCGGGGCCCTCAGAAAAGCGATTTTTGAACCGGGATCCCCAGATGCCGGTGGGCGCTTTCGGAGGTTTTGCGCCCCGCCGAGGTCCGCATGATAAAGCCAATCTTGAGCAGGTAGGGCTCCACCACGTCCACCAGGGTGTCACCCTCCTCCTGAAGGGTTGCGGCGATCGCCTCGATCCCCACCGGCCCGCCGTTGTAATAGCGGACGATGGTTTTCAGATAGCGCCGGTCAAGCGGCGTCAGCCCCTTTTCGTCGACCCCTTCCAGGGCCAGGGCGGCGGTCACGTTGGGGCGGCTGATGACCCCGTCGGCCCGCACCTGGGCATAGTCCCGAACGCGCTTGAGGAGGCGGTTGACGATCCGGGGCGTGCCCCGGCAGCGCCGGGCGAGCTCCGCCGCCCCGTCCTGATCGATTGCGACTTCCAGCAGCGCCGCGGAGCGCTGGACAATCTTGACCAGATCGGGCTCGGCGTAAAAATCCAGGCTGCGGAAAAGGCCGAAGCGGTCCCGCAGCGGGGCCGACAGGAGCCCCACCCGGGTGGTGGCCCCCACCAGGGTGAAACGCTTCAGGCGAAAGCGGTGACTGCGGGCATGGGCCCCCTTGTCGAAAATGAAATCCACCGCGAAGTCCTCCATCGCCGGGTAGAGAAACTCTTCCACCGATTTGGGGATCCGGTGGATCTCGTCGATGAAGAGGACATCGTTTTCCTCCAGGTGGGTCAGAATGCCGATCAGATCGCCGCCTTTTTCCAGGGCCGGCCCCGAGGTGACCGTCAGCTCGCCCCCCATCTCGTTGGCGATGATGTGGGCCAAGGTGGTTTTGCCCAGCCCCGGGGGCCCGTGGAACAGGACGTGCTCCAGCGGCTCGCGCCGCAGGCTGGCGGCTTCGATGGCGATTTTGAGGGTCTCCACCGCCTCGGGCTGCCCCACGTAGTCCGCCAGGCGCTCCGGCCGCAGCGAGAGAATTTCCGGGTCGCGGTCCATGGGCAGCCGGGACTTGGAAAGGATGCCCTGGACCTCGCCGCTCTGGGTGATCACGTCATTGGCCATGGTGCATTCACCGGGGTGAGGGCCGGCAAGGCGACGGCCGCAGGCGGGGCGCGTTTCAGCCCTCCTGGGCGCCGCGGTAAACCTCCTCGAAGAGTTCTTCCGGGGTGCCGATCGCGCGGTTGCGCTTCATCGCGGCCAATACCATCGCGCGCGCATCGGCGCGGCCGTAGCCCAGCTGGCTGATCAGCACATCGACCACCTGCTGCTGGAAATCTTCTCCGGCCGGTACCACGGCTTCGCCGGGGGAACGGATCAGGGCGAACTTCCCCATTTTACCTTCCAGGGTGGCGATGATCTTGCGCGCCGTGCGCTCCCCGATGCCCCTGAGGTTCTTCAAGGTCGTCACATCGCG
>JASFIY010000144.1:0-6020 GCA_050122415.1 Desulfobacteraceae bacterium | reverse complement strand
GGAGGAAAGGCGCATTTCACGGGTGGGCAGCAGCCAGACCGTTCCGGTGGACTTTCGCCTGATCACCGCCACCTGCAAGGACCTGGAAACGGAAATCGCCGCCGGCCGCTTCCGGCAGGACTTTTTCTACCGGATCAACGTCATCCGCATCGGGATCCCCCCGCTCCGGGAGCGAAAAGAGGACATCCCCCTGCTGGCGCGCCATTTTCTGTCCAAGATCAGCGTTGAGACCGGCCGCAAAGTCGACCATATTTCGCAAGCGGCCCTGAAAATGCTCCAAGGCTACCGCTGGCGGGGCAATGTGCGCGAGCTCGAAAACGCCATCGAGCGGGCCGTCGTGCTCTCCACGGGGACCCTGCTGGGGGTCGACGACTTCGCCTTCCTGCACGCCGTTCAGGCCAAGCCGGCACCCGGCGGGTCCCTTTTGGAGATGGAGAAGGGATACATCCAACAGGTACTGGCGGACTGCGCCTGGAACATCAGCCGCGCCGCCGCGGTGCTGGGCATCAATCGCGTCACGCTGCACCGCAAGATCAAGCGGTTTCAGCTCTCCCGGGGGCCGCAGAGGTGATATGGCACCCGCCGCCCGGCCAGCCTCCCAAAGCCCCGATCACCCGGCCGCCGAAAAAATCTGCGTGACGGCCATGGGCCGGGTCCCGGCGCTGGCCCCCCGGGTGGTGGCCGCCCACATCCACGCGTTTTTCGGACTGCCGGCCGAGGTGCTGCCGGGTTTGCCCGCGCCGGTGTATGCCCTGGATGCGGGTCGCATGCAGTTCGACGCCGGCAAGATCATCCAGCGCCTGGAGCGGGATGCCTTCCCGGGCTGCCGCAAATGGATCGGGGTCGTGGAGGGCGATCTTTTCGTGCCGATTTTCACCTACGTTCTGGGCGAAGCGCGCCAGGGGGGTCGGTGCGCCCTGGTGTCGCTGTGCCGGCTGGCGCAAAACCGCGGCCCGGGCGCTGCGCCCCAGCCCACGGTTCTGGAGCGCTGCGCCAAAGTGGCGCTCCACGAGTTGGGTCACCTCTTCGGCATCGTCCACTGCCCCGATCCGTTGTGTGTGATGCACATCTCCGGCGACGTCCAGGAACTGGACCAGCGGCGCCTGGCCCTCTGCCGCTATTGCCGGCAGCAGCTAAACCAGCGCCTCTGCCAGCCTTAGACCCGCCGGTTTTCATCCCCCCGCCGGGGGGCGGGTCACGGTTTGCAGAAAGCGCTGGGCCAGGGCATTCCATTCCGGCCGGTCCACGGTGCCCACCACATCCCGAATGCCGCGGCTGCCGGTGGCGGCCAGTCCTTCGTACTCCGGACCCATCATGGCCAGCAGGTGCTCCGACTCGGACTCCATCCAGCGGCGGCTCTGATCGCCGAAAAAGAGGTTCTTCAAATCCTTGTGGGTCCGGTTGGGCTCCACCATGAAGAGCCAGCCCCCGTGATAGGGGTCTTCGTGGAGGATTTCGGGGTGCGCCGGGACGTCGGGGTTGACGGCCAGGACCGTGCCCGAAAGGGGCGACAACACCGCGGCTTCGCGCCCATCGCGCTGGAAGCTCCAGCCGATCCGGTTCTGCTGGACCACGGCCCCCAGGGGCGGCAGCGTTACCTGCCGCGAAGGGCCGAAGAGGCAGGCCGCGAAGTCGTCCAGGCCGATTCGGCTGCGCCCGCCGTGCTCGATCCGCACCCAGCTGTGACCCGGGTGGTAGTAGTAATCCTCGGCCAGGAGGTAGCCTCCGGCCAGGACGGTCCGGGGCCGGCGGGTGGACAGGTTGAGGTCCATGTCGTCGAGCATCTGGTCGTAGGCGCAGTGATAGCACTCGTAATTGAGCGTGCAGATTTTGGGGGCCTGCACCCGCCCGGTCAAACTGTGGCGGCAGGGCCTGTCGGCGCCGGCGAATTTCCTCTGCAGATGGGCGGCCCAATCGGGGGCGATCTTTTCGCTGCGCACCGCGGGGTCGATGCCCATCGCCCGGCGCATCCCCTTGTCGAAGGCGCAGCGGCTGCAGTCGTAAGCCGAATCGCAGACCCTGAAATTGATCACGCCGGCCTTCATCCAGATGCACTCCTTTTCCACGACCTGAAATCCCTGAATTTTGGTTTTGGATGACGCTTTCATGGGGGTCCTCCTTGGCCGCCGGTCACCCCGGTGAGCGGCGGCGGGTCTCCCCTCCCCCGGGGCGATTTCGGCACCCGACGGGGAGGGCGGCAGTCAGGCGACTTGCGGAAACACCGTCACGCCGCAGGGACGCGGGCTTCCGGGGCCTCAAGGGCCGGGAGCGTGACGCACTCCGGGCGGGTGTCATCCACCCACTCGGCGAAGGCGCAGCGCTGACAGGTCTGATTTCGCATGCAGTTTCTGGGGATTCCCAGTTCGGATGCCAGCGGACAGGCAACAATGGGGGACAGACGGCGTCTGGTCATGGCGCTCACCTCCTTCGTGGCGGCAAACCGATGGGGGTCTGCGGCGGTTGCCCCCGATAAAGAGCAAGCCGGGTGCCAGGCGGTTGGACCACAACCGGAGATGGAAGCAATTATTGAATTGATGCCGTATTTATATTCACATGGGAAACGCGCGGGCGGGGAAGGCGGAGCGGCGGGGGTGATGCAAACGGCCACACCCCCCCTGGACGGAGGTTGCCGGGACCGGACCAAAGGCTGGCATCACGGCGGGTTGTTGGAATTGTTGCGGATGGCCACACCTGCTGTAGCCATCCGCAACAACCCAAAACGCCGGCGTGCAAACCGCGCCTGCGGCGTTCACGATCCTACAGGTCGTAAAGGGTTTCGTCGCGCCGCGGGGCCGGCCGGCGACCGGCGCTGCCGGCGCCTCTTTTCTCGGGCAGCTGGAAGGGGTCCTCGTTTTCCAGCAGATCGCCCAGCTCGGCCTCGATGGCGTCCGGGTCCTCGCCGCGCTCCATGCGCCGCAGGGCCTCCTGCATGCCCGCCCCCAGTTCCAGACCGGTTGCATCCGAGAGCTTGCGCATCATGGCGGCCGCCTGGCGGGGGTCGTCCTCGTTGAGCTTGTCGGCCTCGCCGGCCAGCATCTGCATGGCCTTTTCCATGCGGCTCTCATCCAAGGGCAGATCGTCGGCATCGCCCGCTTCGCGGGCCCGGCCGGTGACGGCGAAGACCGACACCCGGCGGCTCAAGGGGACATCACCGCAGGTGGGGCACTGGGGCACCTTGGTGGTGTTGATCCGCCGCGAGAAGAAATTGTAGATGGTGTTGCAGCGATTGCAGTAAAATTCGTAGATCGGCATGGCAAATCCTCGATGAAAACAGGGGCAAGCGGTCCGGGCGCCCGTTGCAGCGCGCTTAGGCGGCCGCCCCTGGTGCAGCGGTGTTCATCCGAAGACGAGATCGGCGTTTTTTAAACGGTTGTCAAGCGCCCTGCTCAGGCCATCAGGCGGCGAAATTCGGGCATCTGCCTGAGAATTGCCAGGTCCTCGTCGCGCCGGGCGATGGTGCGGCAGGCGGGGTCGAGGGCGACCGCCCGTTCCAGGTGCGAAATGGCCTGGTGCACTTCGCCCTTGAGCACCAGCAGGCAGGCCAGGTTGTACCAGGCGGTCGGGTTGGCGGCGTCCAGGGCCAGGGCCTGCCGGCCGGCGGCGAGCCCCTCGTCATAACGGCCCAGGCGACAGGCGATGCCGCTTTTGAGGGCCCAGCCCGGGGCGTAACCCGGGTCGCGGGCGATGCCGGCCTCCACCGCGGCCAGGGCCTCGCCGAAGCGCCGCGCGGCCTCCAGGGCCAGGGCCTGGCAGGTGCGGGCGGCGGCATTGCGGGGATCCAGGCCGACCGCCTTCTGGGCGGCCAAAAGGGCCTCGGAAAGCCGCCCCAGCCGGATCAGCACGATCCCCTTGTGGATCCAGAGGGCGGGGGCATCGGGGGCCAGGAAAATCGCCTTTTCAAGATTCTGCAGGGCCGCTGCGTAGTTGCCCAGGAAAAAGAGGTGGGCCGCCCGGCCGACGTAATCCTCCATCCGCAGCTCGATCCCGTAGAGCTCCAAGACCTCGAGATTCTGGCTGAGCTCCGCCACGCTGTTTTTGAGCGCCTCGGCGGGGTGGCCCACCAGGGAGATCTTGCGCGCGGTTTCCCGCAGGGAATTCAAATAGGAATCAGGGTAAGGCTTCATCCCATCAGGGCCTGAGGCCGCCGTGAGCCGAAAAGCGGCGGCGGTTCAACGGTTTTTCCATTCGGGGGTGCGTTTTTCGAGGTAGGCGCGGATCCCCTCCTGGGCATCCTCGGCGCCCAGGTTCAGGGCGATGGTGTGCTTGGCGTAATTCAGGGCCGCGTCATCGGACTGGTCCACCTGCTCGTAGAACCCCTGTTTGCCGATGGCCAGCACCAGACGGCTGGCGCCGGCGATCTGACGCGCCAGGGCGAGGGTTTCGGCCTCCAGGGCCTCCCGGGGCACCACCCGGTTGACCAGACCCAGGGCTTTGGCCTCGGCGGCCGGGAAATCCCGCCCCGTCAGGAGCATCTCCAGGGCGGCCTTGCGGCCGATGGCGCGCGCGACGGCCACCATGGGGGTGGTGCAGAAAAGCCCGATCTTGACCCCCGGCGTTGAAAAGCGGGCATCCTCGGAGGCCACCACCAGGTCGCACCAGGCCGCCAGCTGGCAGCCGGCGGCGGTGGCGACCCCTTGGACCTGGGCGATCACCGGCTGGGGAATCGTGTGCAGGCGCTGCATCATCTCGCTGCAGCGGTCGAATATGGCCTTGTAGAGCTTGACCCCCCCGCCGACCATCTCTTTGAGATTGTGGCCGGCGCAGAAATTGTCGCCGGCGGCCCGGATGACCAGCACCTTGAGGCCCTCGTCGGCGGCCACACGCTCCAGAACGTCGGAGATCTCGGCAATCATCCGCCGTGACAGGGCATTGACCCGGGCGGGCTGGTTGAGGGTCACAATCCCCACGGTCTCCTCGCTGGTGAACAAAATCTCCTCGTAGTTCATTGGTCTTCTCCCGTTGCGGCGGCGCGCCCGAACCTGCTCTCGGTTGACGCCTCCGGCTTTGGTTCGCAATTTAAGGCTATTTCAAGGTTCCACAAAAGGAGGTCCTCATGGAAATGTACATCGGCACGAAGTGGGTCTCGGCCGCCGAAACCATCGCGGTCCACAACCCTTTCGACGGCAGCCTGGTGGACACGGTCCCCAGCGCCGGTCCGGCCGAGGTGGAGGCCGCCTTGGCCGGCGCCGCCCGGGGGGCCGGTGTCATGGCCGCCCTGACGGCCCGGGAGCGCGCCCGCATCCTGCACCGAACCGCCCAGCTGCTGGCCGCCCGCAAGGAGGCCTTCGCCCGCCTGATCACCCAGGAAAGCGGCAAGGTCATCGGCGAGGCGCGGGTGGAGGTCGAACGCGCCACCGAAACCCTCACCCTGTCGGCCGAGGAGGCCGGGCGCATCACCGGCGAAACCCTGCCCCTGGACGCCGCCCCCGGCGGGGAGGGAAAATTCGGTTTTACCCTGCGGGTGCCCTGCGGCGTGGTGGTGGCCATCACGCCCTTCAACTTCCCCCTCAACCTGCTGTGCCACAAGGTCGGCCCGGCGCTGGCGGCCGGCAATGCGGTGATCGCCAAACCGCCCTCGGACACCCCCCTGACCGCCCTGAAATTCACCGGCCTGCTGCTGGAGGCCGGTCTTCCCCCGGAAGGCATCCAGTGCATCACCGGCTCCGGCGCCGCCGTGGGGGCGAAACTGTGCGCCGACCCCCGGGTGCGCAAGATCAGCTTCACCGGCAGCCGCGACGCGGGCGAGCGGATCTGCCGGGTGGCCGGCATCAAGAAAGTCACCCTGGAGCTGGGCGCCAACGCGCCGCTGATCATCATGCCGGATGCCGACCTGGACCTGGTGGCGCGCGCCGTCGCCGTTTCGGGCTACGCCAATGCCGGCCAGGTGTGCATCTCCACCCAGCGGGTGCTGGTCAGCGACCGGGTCCAGGGCGACCTGATTGACGCCCTCAAGCCCCGGGTGGAGGCCATCACGGTGGGCGATCCGCTGGCGGGAGCCACCCAGATGGGCCCCATGATCC
>JASFIY010000143.1:0-6023 GCA_050122415.1 Desulfobacteraceae bacterium | reverse complement strand
GACCATTTCCAGCGGGACCGCCTCCTGGTAAGCTTGGACGGCACTGGCAAGGTGCGTCAGGGTTTTTTCCAGCCCCTCCTTTTGGCGGAAATTCGGAACGACGGTGTCCGCCAGGTTCGGGGTCTGGCCAGCGAAGAGGCGGTCTGCGATGGCGCCGAGAAGGGCCTCCATCCCGAATCCTGTTTTGGCCGAAACACAAATTTTGGGCAAATCTCCGAAAGCCCCCGGGAGGCGGTTTTGCCAGGAGTGTCCCGTCAGGTCCACCTTATTGATCACGACCAGCAACTTTTTGAAATCCTCCGGCCCAAACCAACCGATTTCATCATCCACGAGGCCGTTTTGCGCATCAACCACCAACAAGATAAGATCGGAAGCCGCTATTTGGTTTTTGGTTTTTTCAATTCCGATTTTTTCAATGGGGTTTTCGGTGGCCTGAATTCCGGCGGTATCGGTCAAAACAATGGATGCGCCATTGATGCTGACCGTCTCGTGGATCAGATCCCGGGTGGTTCCGGGAATTTCGGTTACAATGGCGCGCTCCCGCCCCGAAAGCTTGTTCAGCAGGCTGGATTTGCCGACATTCGGCCGCCCAACCAGTGCCAACCGGAACCCTTCCCGAAACCCCCGCCCCTCCTCGTGGCGCCGAACCAGGTGTTGAATACCGGGCAGCACCTCCCGCTGGATTTCGGCAAACTTTTGATCAATTTCAAGGGCGGGGCCAACATCATCCGGAAAATCGATCCAGGCCTCAATCACGGTGGCCAGCCCTAAAATTTTGGCCCGAACTTGTTGAATATGGCGGCCAAACTCGCCGGCCACCTGTTTGGCGGCGATCCTCACAGCGCTGGTGGATTTCGCACTGATCAATTCCATCACGCCTTCAGCTTGGGTTAAATCGATCCGCCCGTTGATAAAAGCGCGCTGGGTGAATTCACCCGGCGCGGCGCATCGTCCACCCTGCTGAATAACCATTTTAAATATGGTTTCCAAAACCGAAGCCCCCCCATGGGCGTGAATCTCGACGACATCCTCTCCAGTATAGGAGTGCGGGCCGTTCATGTAAACAAACAAAACCTCATCCACCGGCCGGCCGCCAAGCGCTTCCCGAATATAGCCATGGTACATGTGACGCGGCCGGTATTCAATCCCCAAAGGGGCTGTGGAACCTTTTCCGACATTCTTATCTGCGATCGCAGACCGCTTTTTGCAAAAAACAGCGCGGCCCAGGTGTAGTGCCTTGGGGCCTGAAATCTTGACGATCCCGATGCCGCCTTTTCCCGGGGGCGTCGCAATCGCGCAAATGGTGTCCTCAAGGGAAGGCCCCTGGGGATGGTGTGGACCGCTCATCGTCTATTTCCAAAAAACCCCGAAAGGGATTGCTGCCCGCGGGCCCGAATTGAAATCCGCCTTGGGCCAGACGACCTTCGGGCTGGTTGGTTTTCAGGGCCGCCCAAATCGTTACCACCGGCGTCGACCCGACTCCTTGCTGGGGTGTTGGTCGCCGGCGGATTTTGCGCGAAGAGACGCTGAACGGGGATTTTGGGCGGGCGAGGGCTGCGGCGCCGGGGAAATGGTGTTTCCGTAGAAGTTTCTCAGGCCGGCTGGCGACCTGGCGCTTCTTGGGAATTTTCCTTTTTCGGGTAGATCACCAGTTTGCGGTAATATCCGCTTCCGAGGCTCTGGGTCCGAACCCCTTCTTCTTCTTTGAGCGCCAGATGAACGATCCGCCGGTCATGGGAGTTTAATTGTCCCAGGGTCGCGGGCTTGCGATTTTTCGACACCTTTTCAGCGATTTCGGCGGCCAATTTTGCCAATTTTTCAGCCCGGTTTTTCAAATAGCCTTCAACATCGATGTGAACCCGAAAGCGCACTTGGCTTTTGGCGTTGACCATTCTTTCAACAAGATATTGAAGCGCTTCCAGCGTCTGCCCGCGTTTCCCGATCAGCGCCGCGGGGTTCCCCCCGGAAATCTCGTAAACGAGGCGATCTCCGTCCAGGCCGGCGAGAACCGAAGCGTCTTCGGCGATAAAAGCAAGAATCTTTTGGAGGCCACAACGGCCGGTATGGAGTGCTTCCTCGAGCATCTGAAGGGATGGATCGTCTATTTCCCCGAGGCTTTTATCTGTGGTGGGCTCTTCACGGAAAGTTGCCCCGGGGGCGTCATTTCCTCCGCCTTTCCCGCTTGCCGACTCAACTTTGTTCAACACTCGGATTTTGGCCTTGCGGGCCCCAACCAACCCAAAGATACCGGTTGAACCATAAGAAACAATATCATATTTCAGTTCTTCAGGGGAAATGCCCAATCGTTCAGAAGCGGTTTTGGCGGCTTTTTCTACGTCCCGGCCCTCGAATTCAAAATCAGCCGTCATTTGAAACTCCCGTTTTTTATACGTATTTTTTGGAGACATAATACTGCTGCGCAATTGAGAGGACATTGTTGACCAGCCAGTAGAGCACCAGGCCGGACGAAAAATTAATGAAAATGACCGTAAAAACCAGGGGAAGAAACATCATGATTTTCGCCTGGGTCGGATCCCCCGGCGGGGGGGCCATTTTTTGCTGGAGAAACATGGTGGCGCCCATAATGATGGTCAAGACGGGAATGCCATAAGGGGGCTCCATAAAGGGTATAGAAAAACCGAACTCAAACAGGCGGTCAGGCGCGGAGAGGTCGTCGATCCATAGAAAAAAGGGCGCATGCCGCAGTTCGATGGCCTGATAAAGCATCCGATAGAGGGCAAAAAAGATGGGAATTTGGGCGACCATCGGCAGACACCCCCCAACGGGGTTGATCTTGTAGGTCTTGTAGAGTCCCATCATTTCTTCATTCATTTTTTTCTTGTCATCTTTGTGCTTTTCCCGGATCTCGGCCATCAGGGGTTGTAGTTTTTTCATTTCATTCATGGATTTATAGCTTTTGTTGCCCAGCGGCCAGAGCAAAATCTTGGTGAAGATCGTAAGAATGATGATGGCGACACCATAGTTGGGAATAACGCCATAAATCAAATTGAGCAGCCAAAGAGCGGGTTTGGCAATAAAATCGAACATCCCGAAATCCACCGCCCGGCTCAGCTCGTGCCCCAGACCTTGAAGAATGCGGATGTTTTTGGGTCCCATGAAGAGGCTGTAGGCAATGGATTTTTGGGTGCCCGGAACAACCACCACTTCGGGCGCCACGTAGCGCGCCTCGACAAAACCGTCACCCACCATGGTGAGCCGCATGACGGCTTCCAAGGCCTCCTCGGGGATGATGCTGGCCATGAAATAGCGGCCCTGAAGGGCCACCCAAGTGATACGACCCTGAAAGGTGTTCTGATCCTCAATCTTTTTGACCGCAACTTCATGAAGCTTGCCATCAATCAAGGCGCTTGGACCTTCAAAAGCATAGGTCTGATTTTTTTGGGCGGGGGGGTGCAAAATCGAAAGAAACGGTCGACCCTGAAAAACCTCCTGGGAAGGATTGTTGACGGTCAGGTCCAGACCGATCTGGTAGGAATCCGGAGAAAATGTATATTTTTTATGAACCGACATTCCACTTGGGGACACCCAGGTAAAGATCAGGCTGTGGGCCTTTTCCGACACCGTGATTTCAGCGCTTTGGGTATCCAGCGAGAACAGGGCCTGATCCATGCCGGCAAGGCCATTTTCTTCAAATCCACTGACAAAATTGCCCTGTTCAACCCCGGGGAGGATCAGTTCTTTTTGAGGGGAATTAACATTCACGCTTTCTCTGTAATTTTTAAGAACCAAGCGCTTAAACACAGCCCCCCTTTCGGATAAAACCGCCGTAAACAGCGGGGTGCTGACGGTGACTTCACGGGCCTCTTTCAGGACCGGTGTCCCCTCCGGTAGTGCCGACGCCTGGGATGGCAGAACCGCCGCTGGTTCAACAGCGGCGGTTTGACTTGGCTCGGCGCTGGTTTGGGTCTTTTTTTCCGAAATTTGGGCGGGCTGCTGAGGCTCGACGAAGAAATATTGCCAAACGAAGAAGACCAGAAAGGACAGGCCTATCGCAATAAACATCCGAGCTTGTTCCATCGTTTTCTCCTGAAAATTTTAAAGCCGCCGGCATGGGACCCGCTGGCTGCATATCTGCGTGCCGTATAATTTCTAAATAGGGAATGGTCGGTGAACGAAAAACAAACGCGGGGTTGGTGTGAATCCGTGCAAAAAACCGCGAGGGTCATCTCAAGTACCCGAAAACAACCAGGTATGAGAAATGCCTGCGCTCAGCAAGTGGATGCGGCGAAAACATAGCAAAACCATTGCAGAACGATCCTATCGGCCCATCAGGGAACGGGGTCGTAACCACCCCGATGAAAGGGGTGGCACCTTAAAATCCGTCGCAAAGAAAGGTAACCCCCTCGAAAAGGGCCGTGGCGGGCTATCGCCTGGTAGGAATAATCCGAGCAGGTTGGGTAATAGCGGCAGCAAGGCCCCAGGAAAGGAGACAGGCCACACTGATATATGCGGATGAGTAGGAGCGCCATCCGAATAGCCCCGACCTTAACGGGCGCACCTATTGGCGATATTTTTGAAAAGACGTTCAAGGTTTGCAAAAGTCTCACCGGCGGTCAATCCCGAGGCTTCTTTTTTGGCGATGATGTTTAAATCGCAGCTGGCCGGTAGCAATTCCCGGTGGCAACGAAAAAATTCGCGCACCAACCGCTTGATCCGGTTACGGGCGACAGCACCACCAACTTTTTTGGATACTGTCACCCCCAACCGTGGGAATGCAACTCGCGAGGGCTGGAAAACGGCTATAAAGTACGGGTTGTGGATCCGGGATCCGGCCTTGGAAAGTTTTTGAAACTGCTTCCGCTTGAGAATCCGGTCTTTTTTTTTAAAAAAGGCGGATGGGGGGCTCGGGAAACCGGGGCGAAAATCGGGTTTTATGATGCAAGTCGCCGGCGACCTTTGGCTCTTCGGCGGTTGATGATGCGCCGGCCCTGTTTGGTGGACATTCTTTTTCGGAACCCGTGAGTTCGGGCGCGTTTGATTCTGCTGGGTTGAAAGGTGCGCTTCATATCCGTTGTCCTTTATCATTTGATTCATTACGGGGTGAAAAGCTCTGACGGTGTGTTGCACAATTTGGAATAAAGATCACAATTTTTTGAGGCTGTCAACCTTCTTCTAAACAGGAAAAAAGACGCCGCTTCACCAAGGCGTTGCGCTTTCAGCCCTACTTGGCCTGTTCGATAATTTCGTATTCTTCCATGTGGTAACGCTGATTGGGATAAATGATGATCGATTTACCCAGGGCTTGTTCAAGTGAGAGGATAATGTGATTTTCTTCACCGTGCAGCCGTTCGGCAATTTCGGGGTTCACCATCAGGGTCAGACGTTTGCCGGGAATGTCGCCGGAATCCCGGATAACCTCGCGGTAAATATTATAGCAAATCGACTGCCGCGACATAAGATACCCCTCTCCTTCGCAGTAAAAGCAGGGTTCACAGAGCATTCGGTTGAGGGGCTTGCGAATCCGCTTGCGGGTCATTTGAACCAGACCGAGCTCCGAAATCGGTAACAGATGGGTTTTACTGCGATCTTTTTTAAAGGCCTCCTTGAGTGCATTGAAAACCTTTTCTTGATTGGAGACTTTTTCCATATCGATAAAATCGATGATGATAATACCCCCCAGGTCCCGCAAACGAATCTGGTAGGCAATCTCTTTGACCGCTTCCAGATTGGTTTTTAAAATGGTTTCCTCAAGATTGTGCTTGCCCACATAACGCCCGGTGTTGACGTCGATGGCCACCAGCGCTTCACAGTTCTCCATGACGATGTAGCCGCCGGACTTGAGCCAAACTTTTTTCTTCAATGCCCTGGAGATATCGCCCTCGAGGTTGTAGGCGTCAAAGATGGGTTCCGAACCCTCATATAGTTCGATGGAATCCTTTAAATTGGGCATGAATTCGTCTAAAAAAGACAGCACGGATTCGTAGCCAAATCGCGAATCGATGACCAGTTTGTCTGCCTCGTGAGTAAACAGATCTCGAACCGCCCGTAAAACCACCGAAAGT
>JASFIY010000142.1:0-6042 GCA_050122415.1 Desulfobacteraceae bacterium | reverse complement strand
CGTCAGCGAAGAGTTCACCAGCGGCGTGCTCAACTTCATCACCTGGCCGATGATGTTTCTCTCCGAGGTCTGGTTTTCGCTGGAGGGCGCTCCCCGCTGGGTGTGGGGCCTGGCCCAGGTTTTTCCTCTGACCCACCTGATCTCGGCCGTGCGCAAGATCATGAACGACGGGGCGGACCTGGCGGCGGTGCGGCTGGAGCTGGCCGTCATGCTGGCGATCAGCGCGGTTTGTCTAGCCCTCGGCGCCCGACTTTTCTCCTGGAACCGCTGATTTGCCCCGATTTTTTTGAAGTTGCATTTTTTAGCTTGTTGTAATAGTATTTTGCCAAGCCGGTCACCACACGATGCGGTCCCCGTTTGGCTACCATCAGAACTTTTTTAAGACAAAAAAAGGGGGGTCGCCCGCCGAGGGTCAACCCCCTCCATTTTTTGGTGCGCCTGGCAGGATTCGAACCTGCGGCCTACGGATTAGAAGTCCGTTGCTCTATCCAGCTGAGCTACAGGCGCAGCAATAAACGAGACGCTGCTTACCATATGCCGCGGTGGTTGTCCACAGGGAAAATGTCTCAACCGAGCCCTGCGCAACGTGGTGGCAGTCAAGATAAGGATGGCGTCGCATGAGTGTTGCAACCAAAGCCAAGCCCCCTTCCGGCCTGTCCAAGCCGGATGCCGGAGTCAAACGCAGCGCAGCCAAAAAGCCGGCTGCGGCCGGTTCCAAAGGCAAAACCGCAGGCAGCGGCGGAACCGACAACGCCCTGGTCAAATTCGACCCGCTGCAGCTCTACCTGACCGAAATC
Source organism: Desulfobacteraceae bacterium (assembly GCA_050122415.1). Classification (GTDB taxonomy): domain Bacteria; phylum Desulfobacterota; class Desulfobacteria; order Desulfobacterales; family JAABRJ01; genus JAABRJ01. The sequence goes on along the minus strand of JASFIY010000142.1, from coordinate 5,245 downwards.
AGCAGCTATAAGCTGCTCACCCGCGATGAGGAAAGAGAGCTGGCGATCCGGGTTCGCGAAGACGAAGACAAGGAAGCGGCCTACATGCTGGTGACCGCCAACCTGCGGCTGGTGGTCAAGATCGCCTTGGAATTCCAGCGGGTGTGGATGCAGAACCTGCTGGACCTCATCCAGGAGGGCAATATCGGCCTGATGCAGGCCGTCAAGAAGTTCGACCCCTACAAAAACGTCAAATTTTCCTATTACGCCTCTTTTTGGATCAAGGCCTATATTCTCAAGTTCATTATGGACAACTGGCGCCTGGTGAAAATCGGCACCACCCAGGGGCAGCGGAAGCTGTTTTTCAAGCTCAAAAAGGAAAAACAGAAACTCATCGACCAAGGCTTCGACCCCAAGCCCAAACTGCTCTCCGAGCGGCTCGGGGTGTCCGAGCGCGAAATCGTGGAGATGGACCAGCGCCTGGACTCGTGGGATGTCTCCCTGGATGCGCCCCTGAAAGACGATTCGGACACCGAGCGGATCGAGTTTCTCAGCACCGCCGCCGAATCGGCCGAGGATCAGATGGCCAAAAAGGAGATGGAAGGGCTGCTGCACGCCAAGGTCGCCGAGTTTCGAAAAAAAATGACCCCGCGCGAGCTCGAGATCTTCGATCTGCGGATCTTTTCCGACAGCCCCGTCACCCTCCAGGAAATCGGCGACCGCTACGGCATTTCGCGTGAGCGCGTGCGCCAGGTGGAAAAAAATATCATCAAGAAGATGAAGGAATTCTTCAAACGCGAAATCCCCGACTTCGAGGCTTATTCCGACGAGGAGGGATCCGACTGAGCGGCGACCTGATCTTGGACCAACCCAACAGGACGATGGCAGTGATGAAAGCCCCTCTGATGGTTGTGACCACCGTTGGTGTGGTCATTTTGTTTTTGAGCGCCTGCGCGGCCGTCCCACCGTCTGCGCCGCGGCCCCGGGAGGAGGCTCATCAGATCGAGCGGCCCGCCAACCAGTATTTTTTCTATCTGGAAGCCCTCGCCCAGGTGAAGCGCGGCCGTCCGGAACAGGCCATTGCGCTGCTCAACCGCGCCCTGGAAATGGACCCCGCCAGCCTCGTGCTCAAACGGGAACTGGCCGGCTTGTACTTGCGCCAAAAGGATTACGCCAACGCCCTCGGGGTGGTGGAGGCGATCCTCGCCCAGCAGCCGGACGAGATCGAGTTCCTCGTCGTTCTGGGAAAAATCCGCGAGCAGCTCGAAGAGGTTCAGCCGGCCATCGAGGCCTACGAACAGGTGCTGATACGGGATCCCACCCGGCAGGATATCTACCTCTCCCTGGGAAGCCTCTACATGGGGCAAAACGATCTCAAAAACGCCCACCGCGTTTACTCCCAGCTCATCCGGGAGGTTCCCGAGGCCTATGCCGGCCATTTTTTCCTGGGGCAAATTTACGCCCGTCAGGGCCTGGTGGAACGGGCCGAAAAAGCGTTTCGCAAGACCCTGGCGATGGAACCGGACCTGGAGGAGCCGCGCTTTGAACTGATCGAGATTTACCGCAGCCAGGGGCGCCGGGACAAGGTGCTCAAAACCTACCGCGAGATCCTGGCGCGCAACCCGGGCAACGTCCGTGCATCCTTGGAGCTTGCGGAATTTTACCGGGCCGGCGGGCAAACCGCCGCCGCCGACACCCTGCTAGCCGAACTGGGCCAGCGCAGCCTGGAGGATAACGAGGTCATCCGCCAGCTGGTGACGCTCTACTTCGACAGCGAAAACTACCAGAGCGCCGCCACCACAGTGGAAGCCATGCTCCCCGCGGCCCCCCAAAGCGCCGATTTGCATTACCTCGCCGGCGTGGCCCGCGACGGCTTGGGCGACAAGGATGCCGCCCGGGAGCATTTCCTGAAGGTCCCACCCGACTCCCGCTTCTACCAGAACGCGGCGGTGCACGTGGCCTTCTACTACCAGGAGGCCGACCAACTGGAGCGGGGCATCGCCCACCTTCAGGGGGCGATCGCCAACGCCCCGGAAAACCCCGATTTTCGGCTCTACCTCGGGTCGTTTTACGAGGAGCTGGAGGAATACGCCAAGGCCGAGGGCGTGCTGAAAGAAGGCCTCGCCCTGGCCCCGCGCGACGCCCGCCTCCATTTCCGGCTGGGGGTGGTCTACGACAAGTGGAACCGCAAGGAGGACTCCATCGCCAGCATGCGCACCGTGCTGGCGCTGGAGCCGGAGAATGCGGCCGCGCTCAACTATTTGGGCTACACCTTCGCCGACCTCGGCCGCAACCTGGACGAGGCCGAGCGGCTCGTTCAGGCGGCCATGAAACACAAGCCCGACGACGGCTACGTCACCGACAGCCTGGGGTGGGTCTATTACAAGAAGGGACAGTACGACAAGGCGGTGCACTATCTGCTGGAAGCCGTCCGGCTGGTGCCCGATGACCCCGTCATCCTGGAGCACCTCGGGGATGCCTACCGCAAACTCAATGATCGTCCGAATGCCTTGAAATACTATCGGCGCGCCCTGGAGAAAACGGATTCGGACACCGCCGATCTGGAGGAGAAGATCCGCAGTCTCGGCGGGGATGTCAGCCCCTGAGCCGGCTGAATCGATCCCCGAAAGGGTCTCGCATGCCCGGAACATCTTTTTTGCAGGCCGCGCCCTTTCTCAGGGGGCTGTGGGCGGCCTTTTGCCTGACGGCCTGCCTGACGGCTTGCAGCGCTTTGACCGGCCAGCGCCCGCCCCAACCCCTGACGGCCGCGGAGCAGGCCGCGGCTGCGGCCGCGCGCGACGTCTTGGATCGACTCGACGCGCGCAGCCCGGAGCTTTCGGCGGTCAAAGGGCTGGGCAGCTTCACCCTCTGGCGCCAGAACACCGCCCAGCGCGCGCGGATTGCCTGGGTCGGCCAGCGACCGGACAAACTCAGGCTGCTGCTGCGGGACATCTCCGGGGTGCCCATCGCCACCCTGGCCAACGACGGCACCTGGTTTTTCCTCGACGACCACAGCCAGGGGCGCTTTTACCGCAAATCGGCAAGCGACGCCACCCTTCGGCGGCTCCTGCTGGTGGCCATCAATGCCGAGGAGATCGTCAGCCTGCTGACCGGCCGCATTCCCGTGCGGCCGTTCGACACCGCCCGCTTGAACGCCGACCCGGCCGGCGGCCACGATGTGGTGCGGCTGTGGGACGAGCGGGGGCGTCTGGTTGAAAAAATCCATCTGGACCCCGACGGGCAGGGGCGGGTGCGCCGAATCGAGATGTTTGACAACGGGGATACGCTCCTGTATGGGGTGACCTTTTGGGGGAGCCTGGGCGCCCCGGACTGCCCTTTGCCTGCCGAGCTGACGGTTTTCAGCGCCGCCCAGCCGGTATTCCGACTGCAGGTCGAGCGCTGCTGGGCCAACCCCGAACTGAAGGCCGAAATTTTTCGTCTGGAACCGGGGGCAGAAGGGCGGTGACACCCCGGTCCGACGTGATATGGGGCTGTGCCGAAAAAACCGGCAGGGCCTCCCATGAGACGGTTTTGCGGTCATGTCACGCGATGCTCCGTTTGTACCGCCCTTGCGCTTCCAGGCCGATCGCCCCCTGGGCAGGCTGGCCAAATGGTTGCGCCTGCTGGGCTTCGACACCACCTGGCAGGGGGACCCGTCCCCGGCTGCGGTCGGCGAGACGGCTGCCCGTATTCTGCTGACCCGCTCCCGCAGAAGTCGGCCGCCGCCCGGTATCCGGGTGCATTTGGTCGCGGCCAACGACCCATGCCGGCAGCTGCAGCAGCTGGTGGCCGACCTGGGCATCCGGTGGTGCGACACCCGGCCGTTTTCGCGCTGCATCCGCTGCAACCGGCCGATCGCGGCCATCGGACGCGAAGCGGTGCGGGACAAGGTGCCGGACTACGTCTGGGCCGTTCATGAAAATTTCAACACCTGCGGCGGTTGCGGGCGCATTTACTGGCCGGGCTCCCACACCCGGCGAAGCCTCGAGCGGATGAAAAGCCTCTTCCCGTCCGTCGCTGAAGGCTAATTTGATAAGGAGATCTTTCCATGGCAAATGACAAAACCGCAGCTTCCGGGTCTTCGACGGGCAGCTGCGCTTCGGGCGGTGGCCAGAGCGCGGCCGCCAAAATTCAGGAACAGATCATCGAAAGCTCGCTGGCCAAGATCCGGCACAAGCTGCTGGTCATGAGCGGAAAAGGCGGGGTCGGCAAGAGCAGCATTGCCGCCAACACCGCCGTGGCGCTCTCCCGCAGGGGCTTTCGGGTGGGATTGATGGACGTTGACCTGCACGGGCCGAGCATTGCCGGCATCATGGGGCTCAAGGGGCTGTTGGAGGTGGGGGAAGACCGTTTTGCCGTCCCCAAGGCCTTCAACGACAACCTCAAGGTGGTCTCGATGCAGTCGCTGCTGCAAAACGGCGACGACGCCGTCATCTGGCGGGGGCCGGCCAAGACCGGGGTGATCCGGCAGTTTATCGGCGATGTGCGCTGGGGGGAGTTGGACTTTCTGGTGATCGACTCCCCGCCGGGCACCGGCGATGAGCCCCTCAGTGTCGCCCAGACGGTGCCCGGCGCCAAGGCCCTGATCGTCACCACCCCCCAGGACGTGGCGCTTGCCGATGTCCGCAAATCGATCAACTTTTGCAAAGCGGTCAACCTCGAGGTGTTGGGCCTGGTGGAAAACATGGGGCCTTTTGCCTGCCCCTGCTGCGGCAAAACCATCGAGGTCTTCAAAAGCGGCGGCGGCCGGCGCACGGCGGCCGAAATGGGCGTTTCGTTCCTGGGTACGCTGCCCTTCGAGCCCCGGGTGGTCAAGGCCAGCGACGAGGGCAAGCCCCTGCTGGGTGAGGCCGCCGATACGCCCTTTACCCGGGAGCTGGGCGCGGTCGTCGACAAAATCGTCGAACTGCTCCAGTAAAGTCCGCGATTGCGGGCGGGGGCGGGCCTTGCCGGCTGCATCCCGTCCGCAATCGACCGCAGTGCGGGCGCCTGGCCCGCGGCCGGTGAGCCCATGGGTGCAGCCAACAGCAGCGACCGCCAGGTGATCGCCCTGGAGGGGCGCCTCAAAGGGTGCCGCAACGTGCTGACCCTCGGGGTGCTGCCCGATTTCTCGGGCTACCCGCCCGAGGCGGCGGAGACCATCCGCCGGGCGGAGAAAATCTACTACCCCTCGAGTTTTTACGCGGATCTTTTTCATGCGGCCGGCAAGGCCACCTTTCCCAGTTGCCACACCTACCGGTTCGCCCAGGACAAGATCCGCCAGAGC
>JASFIY010000141.1:0-6068 GCA_050122415.1 Desulfobacteraceae bacterium | reverse complement strand
GATTCCGCCAGCCGCTCCACCACCCGGAAACCCGCATTGTGCCGGGTTCCGGCATAAGCCGGGCCCGGGTTGCCCAATCCCACCACCAGGTATTGCGGGTTGAGGCCCTTTTGGGGCGCCAGGCCCGTCAACAAGGCCATGGGCGGCTAACCCGCAGGCGCCGGTGCGGCCGCGCGGGTCACGCCTCGGCCCCGGCCGCCGCTTCGCCGGCCACCGCTTCAGCCTCCTCCTCCTCCTCCTCGCCCTCGAGCGCCTCCCGGCCTTCGGCCGCCTTGGGGCTGAGCACGGTGACGACGGTGAAGTTGACGTCGTGAGGCACTTCAAGGTCGCCGGAGAGCGGAATGTCCTCCACATGGATGGACTCGCCCATGCCCAGATCGGTGATGTCGATCTCGATGGCCGCCGGGATCTGGGTGGGCAGACACAGCACCTCCAACTCGCGGCGAATGATCTGGAGCATGCCGCCGTCCTCGACTCCCTTGCACTTGCCGGTGGTGGTGACGGGGATCGGCACGACGATCTTGCGGTGCATATCGACTTCATAGAAATCGACGTGCAGAAAGGCTCGGGACAGTGGACTGCGCTGAACCTCTTTGATCATGGCGGTGCGGTTGAGGGTTTCGCCGTTTTCGACGATCAGATTCAACAGCAGCTGGCCTGCGGCCCCTTTTTTGAGAACGGTTTCCAGGTCTTTGGTATCAACCGACAAATTGACCGGGTCGGTTTTCGGACCGTAGAGAACAGCGGGGACCCGGCCTTGCCCCCGCAACACATGGGCCGGCCCGTTCCCGGTGCGGGTCCTGATGCCGGCTTTAAGATCGAATATTTCCAAAGAGAAGCCCTCCTTAAACAGACGAAAAGATTACAGGCTAAACAAAGAGCGAGGTCACGGAGTCCCCGCGGTGACTGCGGATAATGGCCTCGCCGACCAACTCGGCAATCGTCAGCACCTTGAACTTGCCGGCGGCTTCGGCCGCCGCGGTCAGCGGGATGGTGTCGGTCACCACCAGCTGCTTGAGGCTGGAGTTGCGGATGCGCTCGACGGCCGGGCCCGAAAGGACCGGGTGGGAACAGCAGGCGTGCACCTCCCGGGCCCCGTGGTCGATCAGGGCGCTGGTGGCCTCGGTGAGCGTGCCGGCCGTATCGACCATGTCATCGAGGATCACCACGACCTTGCCCTTGACATCTCCGATGACCGCCATGGCGGTGGCCTGATTGGGCGCATCGCGGCGTTTGTCGACAATCGCCAGACCGGCATTGAGGCGCTTGGCAAAGGCCCTGGCACGCTCCACGCCGCCGGCATCCGGCGAAACAATCACCAAGTCTCCGGGAAAGGTTTCGCGGATGTACTTGATGAGCACCTTGGCGGCGAAGAGGTTGTCCACCGGGATGGAGAAAAAGCCCTGGATCTGACCGGCGTGCAGATCCATGGTGATCACGCGGTTGGCACCGGCGACGGTCAGCATGTCGGCAACCAGTTTGGCGCTGATGGGGACCCGCGGGGCGACTTTCTTGTCCTGCCGCGCATAGCCGAAGTAGGGGATAACGGCGGTGATGCGCCGCGCCGAAGCGCGCTTGACCGCGTCGATCATCAGCAGCAGCTCCACCAGATTGTCGTTGACCGGTGAACAGGTGGACTGAAGGATGAAAACATCCTGGGCACGGATATTTTCGTGGATTTCGATCTGAATTTCACCGTCACTGAAGGTTTTGACTTCACCGCTGCAAGGGGGCTTGCCAAGATATTCGGTAATTTTGCGGGTCAATCCAGGGTTGGAGTTTCCCGAAAAAATCGCAAACTCGTTCATCCACCCACCGTTTCCGCGCTGTCCCGCAACGCACCGTGAATGATGGCTGGGGCGGGAGGATTCGAACCTCCGAATGCAGGAACCAAAATCCTGTGTCTTACCGCTTGACGACGCCCCAAAAAAAAAATTTTCGCCCAATCCGCTTGTTGCACATCCCTGCCTGCAGCCTGAGCTCAGGCGGACAAAGCGGGTCGGGCCGAACGGACCGGACGAATAGCCAACCTCTAGAGAAGCATCTCTGCCAGATGCACCTGCCATCCCCGGCGCCGTGAAAGACAATCCAGAGCCCTGCCGGCAACCGCCGCGTCGGCGAAAAGACCGAAGACCGTGGGGCCGCTGCCCGACATCAAAGCACCCGCTGCGCCGAGACCGAGGAGCGCTTTTTTTATCTCACTTATCTGCGGAAAGTTAGGAATCGTAACGGTTTCCAGATCGTTGCAGAGAAAGTGAAGCGCATCAAATCGCTCGGTTTTTAAGTGAAGTTGTTTAAGTTTTTTTTCACATTTTGTCAATCCCAAATTGAGATTTTTGTAGACCGCGGCGGTGGAAACCCTCAGGTCGGGGCACACCGTCAGGACATGGTAGGGGACCAGGTTGGTCACCGGCTCCAGGCGCTCCCCGACGCCGGTGGCCAGGGCCGGTTTGCCTTCGAGAAAAAAGGGCACGTCGGCGCCCAAGGACAGCGCCATGGTCTGCAGCATCCCGGCGGCCAACGGCCGCCCGAAGGCCCGGTTGAGCGCCCCCAGCACGGCGGCCGCATCGCTGCTGCCGCCGCCCAGGCCGGCGGCCACCGGGATCTGCTTGTCGATCCGGACGGTCAACCCGGGCAGGGCCCCCAGGCGCTCGAAAAACCGCTTGGCCGCACGGTGCACGAGGTTGCGCTCATCCTCGGGGACCGCGGGGTGGTCGCAGGACACCCGGATCCCGCGGCCGCCGAAGCGCAGGCTAAGCCGGTCGTAGAGACCGATGGCGCACATCAGGGTCGACAGCTCGTGGTAGCCGTCGGCGCGCCGGGCGGTGACCGCCAGAAACAGGTTGATTTTGGCGGGCGCCCGGAGCTCGAAGGGCTCCGAGATGTCGCGGGGAAGGTCCATGGGCGCGTCCGAGCCTGTCAGGGTGTGATTTTGACCACGACGAAACCCGATGCCGGGCGCATGATGAAAAACTGGAGCGTCTCGCCCTTGACGCTTTTGGCGATAATCCGGTTGTAATCCTCAAGCGTGCCGATCTCCTGGTGATTGATCTCCTGGATCACGTCCCCCAGCCGGACGCCGGCCGCCTCCCCCGGGCTGCCGCTCTCAACGCCCATGACCACCACGCCCCGATCATTTTGAAGGTCGAAGCGACGGGCAATTTCCGGTGTGATCTCGCCGACCCGGATGCCCAGGGCATCGGCGCCCTCCTCCTCCCGGGGCGCCACCTTGCCGCCGACGGCAAGTCGTGCCTCTTCGCGTTTGGCGATTTTCACCCGCAAAGATTTCTCGCGACCTTCACGCAGGATCTTGACGCCGACGGTCTGTCCCACCGTCAGATCGGCGATCAGGCGGGTGAGATCGCGGCTGGCCGCGACCTCCCGGCCTTCCACCGCCAGAATGATGTCACCGGCCCGAATGCCGGCCATGTCCGCCGGGTCCCCGGGGAACACCTCGGTCACCAGGACCCCTTTGCGCTCGCCGGCGCCGTAATACTCCGCCAGTTCCTCGCTGAGGTTCTGGATGGCCACCCCCAACCAGCCGCGGGTGACTTCCCCGGCCTGCCTGAGCTGCTCGAGGACGCCGCGCGCCAGGTCGATGGGAATGGCGAAGCCGATGCCCTGCCCGCCGGCGATGATGGCCGTGTTGATGCCGACCACCTCGCCCTGGAGGTTGATCAGGGGACCGCCGCTGTTGCCGGGATTGATCGACGCATCGGTCTGGATAAAGTCATCGTAGGGGCCGGAGCCGATCACCCGTCCCTTGGCGCTGACGATGCCCGCGGTTACGGTGTGCTCCAGCCCGAAGGGGCTGCCGATGGCCATCACCCACTGCCCCACCTCAAGACCCGCCGAGCTGCCCAGCTGGAGGGTCGGCAGGTCCTCTTCGACCTTGATCTTGATCAGCGCCAGGTCGGTGTTGGCGTCCCGGCCGACCACTTCGGCATCGAACTCTTGACCGTCTTTGAGAATCACCCGGATCTCATCGGCATCTTCGACGACGTGGTTGTTGGTGACCACGAAGCCTTCCTTGTCGATGATGAAGCCCGACCCCAGACTGCGCTGACGAAACTCGCGCTGCTGGTCCTGTTCAAAAAATTTATCGAAAAATTCCTTGAACGGGTCGTCGGGGTCGCCGGGGGTCTGGGGCCCCTGGAAAAAATGGCGAAAAACCCGCCCGCCGTCCTTGGACACCTTGACGGTGCGGATGTTGACCACCGAGGGGCTGACCTGGGCGGCCAGTTCGCTGAAACTTGTGGGCAAGGCAAAACCGGTTGCGGCCGGGGCACGGGCCTCGGCCGGCCGCACCGGCAGCAGCACGGCTGTCACCAGAGCGATCACCAGGACCGGCAGCCAGAGGGGTTTGCGCAACGCGGGGCGCGCCGCGGCGGAATCGGATTGCATGGAGGTATCCTTTCTTGATGTGCACGCCTCCCAGTGCCGCAGCGTCCTCGGGTCTACGGCCAGCGGCGCGGTCGAGGCCAAACGGGGGCAGCCGCCGGCCGCTACCCTTTTTCGCGGATGTAAATCATCCTCAGATCGTAGAGAATGCTGCGGAGCATGGCCTCTTCATCGCTGGAAAGGTTGCCCCGGGTTTTGCGTTCCAGCATCCCGAGAATATCGATGGTCTGCTTGGCCAATGGCAGATTTTTGGTTTTCTGGCCGCTGGCCGGGTCTTCGATGATGCCCAGATGGACCAACGTGGCGGAATTGAGCGAAAAGATGAAAGTTGAAAAATTGACTTCGGGCAGCTGTGCCGCGGCCTCCTGCTCCGGCTGTGGCGGCTTTTTGGGGGCCGCCTCGTCCGCCCCTGCCTGGGGGGTCTCGCCCGGAGCGCTCTCCGATGCCTCATCGGCGGGCGTTTCTTCAGAGAAAAGCCTGCGGTCCTTCACGCTGAAACCTTTTTTGTCGTCCGTCATAGGTCGCTCCTGTTTTTAGATGGCCCATCCCTTGACCCGAAAGCCGCAGCCCTTGCCGGCGGCCGGCATCACAGCTCCAGGGGGGTCACCCGGGTGACCAACGGCAGGGCCTTGAGCTCCTCCACCACCGAAGGCGGGATGGGGGTGTCGGTCTGCAGAAAAATGATGTTGCGCTGATCGCCGTTTTCCTCCTGCCCCACCTGCATGCGGCCGATGTTGATGTTGTGCTGGCCAAGCTTCATGCCGATGCTGCCGATGGCACCGGGCTTGTCGTAGTTGTTGATGATGGCCAGGTGACCGCTGGGGATCAGCTCCAGCCGGAAGTTGTTGACCTTGACCACCCGCGGGTCCTTCTTGCCGAAGATGGTGCCGGCCACGGTGCTCTCCATGGCGGTGGAAACGGCGTGGACCGTCACCAGGTTGATATAGTCCTCGGAATCGGTGCTGCTGGTTTCGGTCACCCGGATGCCCCTTTCCTTGGCCAGAACCGGGGCATTGACGAAATTGACGTTATCTTTGACCGCATGCGCCAGGATCCCCTTGAGAATCGCGGTGGTCACCGGCGAAAGATCCAGTCCCATGAAGTCGCCGTTGTAGGAGACCGTGATTTCCTTGAGGGGCCCCTTGACCAGCTGGGCCTGAAGGGCCCCCATGCGTTCGCCCAACGTCAGAAAAGGGGTCAGCTTGGTCAGCAGTTCGCCGGCAACCGATGGCACGTTGACCGCGTTTTGAATCGTGCCGTACTTGAGATAGGCGATGATCTGGCGGGCCACATCGACGGCCACGTTGGTCTGGGCCTCCTGGGTGGAAGCGCCCAGGTGCGGGGTGCAAATCACCCGGTCGGTCTCAAACAGGGGGCAGACCCCCGGCGGTTCGGTTTCGAAGACGTCCAGGGAGGCGCCGGCGACTTTTCCGGAGTTGAGGGCCTCGATCAGGTCCGCTTCCTTGACGATCCCGCCCCGGGCGCAGTTGATGAGCATCACGCCGTGCTTCATCTGGGCGAAGGCCTCGCGGTTGATCATGCCGACCGTGTCCTTGAGCTTGGGCACGTGCACCGTGATGTAGTCGGAGCGGCGGTAGAGTTCCGCGAGGGGCACGCTCTCGAAGCCGGCCTTTTCAATCTGCTCCGGCGTCACGAAGGGATCGTGG
>JASFIY010000140.1:0-6082 GCA_050122415.1 Desulfobacteraceae bacterium | reverse complement strand
AGACTCTTACTGGTTCCGAACAATGTTGAGTTTTCGCATGCGGGAGCGCAGGGTGCTGGGGTTAATCTTCAACCTGACCGCCGCCCCCTGCTTGCCGTCGATCCTCCAGCCAGCCTTCCCGAGAACCTGCAGAATGTGCGACCGTTCCATCGCCTCAAGACTTTCGCTCGGGGCGTCGGTGGCGGCTGGCAGGGGGGTTTTCATTTCTCCTGCCAGCTGCAAAACGGGTCCATCGGTATTGATGACGGCCCCTTCGATGATGTTTTCCAGCTCCCTGACATTTCCGGGCCAGGGATACTGACGCAGGTTCTCCATCACCTGCGGGGGAATTTGGCTAACCTCTTTTCCAATCTTCCGGTTAAACCGCTGGACGAAAGCCTTGACCAGCAAGGGGATATCTTCCTGACGCTGACGCAGGGGCGGCACCGTTATGGGAAACACATGTAACCTGTACCACAAATCCTCCCGGAAGCGCCCCCTTCTCACTTCCTCCTCCAGGTCCCGATTGGTGGCGGCGATGATGCGCACATCGACCTTCAGGGGCCGGGAACTGCCCAGGCGCTCGAACTCGCCCTCCTGGACCACCCGCAGCAACTTGGTCTGAAGCTCCAACGGCAGTTCGCCAATTTCGTCCAGGAAGATCGTGGCGCCGTGGGCCAGTTCGAACCGGCCGATTTTCCTCGACTGAGCCCCGGTAAAGGCGCCTTTTTCATGGCCGAAGAGTTCGCTTTCGATGAGGGTGGGCGAAAGGCTGGCGCAATCCACTTTGATCAGCGGCCGGTCCCGGCGAGGGCTGGCACTGTGAATAGCACGGGCGAACAATTCTTTCCCGGTGCCGGTCTCCCCGAGAATCAGGACCGTGGTCCTGCTGGGAGCTACTTGTTCGACCTTGTGGAGGACATATTTGAGCTCATTGCTGTTGCCGATAATGTGCTCAAAATCATGGGTCAGTTTGATTTCTTCCCGGAGATAGCGGTAGTCGGCCTGGAGTTGCTCTTTTAAGCGCGCGATCTCCAGTTCACCCTGTTTGCGCGCGGTTATGTCCTGGTTGCCGGCCCGGATGCCGATGAACTCCCCGGCATCGCCGGTCACGGGCTGGCAGACATGTTCAATCCAACGGACGGCGCCGTCGGCATGCTGAATGCGAAACTGGACTTCCCGGACTTTCGGGTCTTCCAGGGCATCACAGTCGTGGGCATCCCAGCTGTCCCGGTCCTCGGGCAGGATGATTTCCCGTAAAAGATCCGGGCGGCTGAGGAACGCTTCGGGCCGGTAACCTGAGATGCGCTCACAAGAGGGCGAGACATAGCGCAGACTGCCGTCCAGGTTTTTCCAATACTCCCAGTTATAGGTGAAGTCGGCCAGGACGCGGTATTTTAGTTCCGCCTGCTTCAATTCGATATCCGCCTGGGAGCGCCGCAAAGCGTTGGCGAACATTTCGCCGATGGGCCGAATTTCCTGCACCAGGTCGGGAGGCCAGATTTTATGGGAGCGGAGTGCGGTCATGGAGAGGGTCCCCATGAAATGGCTGCCCATTGCCAAGGGAAAGACGACGAACGATTTGATTCCGGATGCCACCATGGACTGCCGATCGACCTGCGCCTCCGGCGGCAGTTCTTCGGGGCGGGAAAAAACCACCGGCCTGCCATGCTGCAATTGACGCATGGTCCAGGGGAAGTGCTCCAGCAACGGCGTTACGGGCATGGGTTCGATTCCGGGAACGGCCCATACGTGGGTGGACACTAGATCATCCCGGTTGGTGGTAAATCGCCACATGCGGGCCAGGTCGGCACCCAGGAACTCACCCAGCCGTTTGAGCCCCTGTGTGATTGCCCGGTCCACCTCATGGGACTCCACTGCGACAAATTCGGCTGACAGCCCGGCCAGTAATTTCTCAAACTCCAGGCGCCGGGCCAGGGACCGCTCCACCCGGCGGCGGCGCACCAGTTCGATGAGGAGACCCACGGCAAGCAGGTTGAGCAGAGAAAATACCGCGGCCGCGCCCACGATCTCGCGCTTGTGTTTTTCCCACAAAGAAGACTCTTTAAACCGGACCTGGCTGCCGGGGGGCAAGTCCCCCTCCTTGAGGCCCCAACGTTCAAGCTGCCGCCAATCGAACGCGTAAAAATTGGCCTCCTGCCAAACGGCGGGAATATTCTCCGGCTTTTCGCCGTTCAGCACCCTGCGCCCCATTTCTCCCGCCAGGCGGCCCTGTTCCCTGAAGCTTGTGAGATGACCGCCGACAATTCCCTGGCCCAGCAGGTTTTCCCAGAGGCCAAAGACGGGGGCATTGGCCGCCTGTGCCACGCGCCCCGCGACTTCCCGTGGCACGAATTCCTGACCCGTGCTGTCGCTGAACACCGAGAGGTAAAGGACGAGCGTTTGGGGGGGAAGGTTTTCGAGCTGTTTGAGAATTTCCGGTAGCGGCATATCGGTCAGGAAGGTGATTTCGAACCGGCCTTCGTAGGGGCGCAGGGCTTCTCGAGCGATATTCTGGTAGTGCCTTTCAACTTTGCCGGCCCCCCCCCCACCAGCACCACCCGCCGGGTTCCGGGCTGGAGTTTCAGGGCTGCCGCCAGGGTGCCCTGCACGTCTACCCAGCCCATCACGCCGGTGCTGTTGGGCGGTGGTTTCAGGGCCTCGACCTGCAGTTTGGGAACATAGCAAAAGACGATTGGGGTGTCGGGAAAGAGCGCATCGACATGGGCCTTCAGAAAAGAAAAGGCCGAGCTTCCCACCGGGATGAGGAGGTCGATTTTTTGATGGCGATACTTGACTTGTAATAAGTTGACAAGGCTTTGAACGTAGGACGCGTCGGCGAAATTTACCAGGTCCAGGAACTCGGTGTAGAATTCTACCGGCTGTGCCCTTGTGCCTTGTAAAGCCGCGCGGATGCCCGCATCCCACTCGAAGATGGCGGGTAGCATCGATTGATAGGCATAAACCAAGAGGACTTTTTTAGCCGTTGGCGGAGGCGCTCCCTGAACCTTATGCCGGGCCGGGAGCAATGCCAGGCAACTGAGCAGCAAAATCAGGCCGGGTGAAAAAATCTTTCTGGCGCGTGCAGTCATGAACATAGGTTAACCTTGCGACGTTACGTTTTCATGACCGATCGCTTTCCGTGGGCGTTTTTCTCGATGTGACAAATAGGCCGGATGATTCCGGGTTTGAACCCAGAGGATCTGCTCGATCAGGGGTTCAACGTCGAACACCCCGGCCACCCCTGGTCGCGTACCGTTCGCCGTTTGGGGCTTGGATAGCCCCATGAGACGACTCTTTTCTACTGGTTTTCGGCCGTTGTTTCCGGGTGAAGCCGCTGCCGCACTTTCCGGCGCAGCAACCGAATTCCCGGAAGCGGCGGAAACCCGGCACGGGAATGACGCAGGGGGCCGCTTTGCCTGGCCCTTGCGCCCTCAAGGGCGCGTGTCGAGGGAGCCTTCGCACTCCGGCATCGTGTTCGGAATCCGGTAGAGCAGCAGCAGCCCGAAAATGATGGCGAAGATCTCACCGCCGAGGGTCATGACCATGGACAGCAGGTTGATCATGTCCACCGCCGAGACCCAGCTGGCGACCCCGTCCAGGGTGGTCTGGAAGGTGGGCAAACCCGCCTGGGGCGCCGACAGAAAGTAGAAGAGCAGCGTCCCCACCTCAAAGAGCATCACCAGGAAGGAGAAGACCAGCGCCAGGCTCGTCGCCGCCAGTCCCGTCCCCACGGTTCGGCGCAGGGAGCTCTCGTTGAGCTCCGCCCCTGGCGCCTGCAGGCGCTTGCCGATCTGGATGTAGCGGTAAAACCAATAGGTGATGAAGATCAGGAGCGCCAAACCCATGGTGGAGAAGAAGTGCACGAAGGGCAGCCCCGAGCGGTTGGTGCCGGAGGGCCTGTCCGAGAAAATGAAGGTGTAGAGCATGATGATGACAGGGATCGCGCCCATCAGGACCAGCGACCAGAAACCACCTTGGCCATAGCGCATCAACGCTCTGGCGACACGATCGGTTTGTGTTGGCAGCAGACTTTCAGTCGTTGTTTCGGGCTTCATACGGTTCCTCATCGAATAGGGGGATTTAGCCGTTTGAGGGGTATAGGGTCACCTGTTCCGGCAGGTTGTTGCGGTAAACAGCGACGTGGCGGAAAGAAGCCCGCACCCAATGGTCAAACAAAGCTCGCTGCGGCGGCGCCCCGGAACAAGACCCCGGGGCGCCCTTGGAGGGGGGCTGCGGGGATTGCCATCCCGCCATACGGTCTCCCTCACCGGATGCCGAGGTTTTGTTTACCTGCCCGCGGCGCTTTAACCTTCGATCACCTTGCGCAGCATCTCTTCGTCCTCCGTGCTGAGGGAGGTTTTGAGGACCTTGCCCTTGCCATGAAAGCTCTTCAGGCGGTCCAGGACCTTGTCCTGGGTGGCCTCGCGGAAGAGGATGAAAAGGGCCGAGGAGCCGGGGGTGAAGGCCTCGCTGAACTCCTTCATGAAGCTGTCGCTGATCCCGATGTCGGTCAATTTGCCGCTGATGGCGCCGGCGCCGGCGCCCACCGCGGCCCCCAGCAGCGGGTTGAGAAAGATCAGGCCGATCAGCATGCCCCAGAAGCTGCCCCCCGCGGCGCCCGTCAGGGTCAGGTTGACGGCCTGGTGCAGCTTGACCTTGCCCTTCTCGTTCTTGGTGACCACCACCACGTCGTCCATTTTGATCAGGTACTCTTTCTGCATCTTGGCCAGTTCGGCCCGCATTTCAAATGCCGTCGCCTCGTCAGGAAATTCGATCACCACCAGTTGCGCCATGACACCCTCCTTTGGTCAAGTTGATTCCGGGATAACCTCGTGATTCACGCTGCCCCGACGTCCGCTAAAGTGCCGGGTTTACCGCTGCATGCAAGGCCGCTCACCTTCTGAATGGCGGTATTTTCACGCACCGCACTTCAAGCGCGTAATGGCGGATACTAATGATGGATCCGCACATGCGCAAGGCCGGGGCGAGTCATTCGGCGGGCTGGCCGCCCCGAGCCGTTGGTTCAACCCTTGCCGGTCTCGGCCAGCCAGGCCAGCACGCGCTCCTCCAGGTAGGCGTAAAACGGGTCGTGCCGGAGGCGCAGCAGCCAGTCGGAAGAGAGCTTCAGCAGGCCCCGTTCGCCCTGAATGGCCATCTGCCCGAGAAAGAGCACGTCCTGGTTGTCCGGCGGGCGCTGGCCGTAGAGTGGGTCGTCGGGCGGGAAGGGCAGCGCCACGTGGGAGAGCGAGATCACCCCCGCCGGCCAGGCCAGGTCCAGGGGCTCGTCCGGAAACGCCTCCCCGGAGAAGGGCGCCTGCCGGCGGGCGACCACCGCGACGCTTTCCGGGTTCTCGTTGGTGACCAGGGTCACGGTGAACGGCAGGCTGTCGTCGCCCATCAACCGGGTGACCAGCGCCCGCGGGTCGGCGAACAGCAGCATCGACTTGGCGGCGCAGTGGTTGATGTCGAAGAGCACGATTTCGTGATGATGGGGGTCCAGCCGACCCAGCAGGCGGTCCACCACCGCGCCCGTCGAAACGGTGGCGTCGGCGTTGGATTTGAACACCAGGGTCGGGGGCAGCACGTGCTCCGGGTGGGTCCGTGCGCGGCCCTGGATGCGCTGGGCGACCGAGCGCGTCAGGCGGTGAACCTGCTCGCCGGCGTTGGTGGTGAACGAGTTGTACTTGTACGGGTCGAATTCCGGCTCGACCGCCAGCCAGGCGAGGCTGCCCAGTCCGGGCAGGACCGCCAGCCGGCGCTTCCACTTGGCCAGCGCCGCCGCCGGGTGCAAGCCGATGGCCGGCGAGATCAGCACCAGGCTGGCCGGCACCGGCGCGCTCCGCCCGTCCAGGGCGTCCAGGGCGAAGTCCAGGGCAAGGGTGGCGCCGGTGGAATAGCCGATGATGTGGATCGGCTTATCGCCGAGCTTGGCCGCCAGGTGGGCCATGCCCAGCCGGACGGCGGCGGCCATGTCCTCCCAGTGGATGCTGAGCAACCCCGAGGGGGCCGTGCCGTGGCCGGGCAGGCGCAGGCCGAGGACCCAGAAACGGTGCTGGTTCAGGCTTTGGCCGATGGCTCTTAGGCTGTAGGGGGAGTCCGA
>JASFIY010000139.1:0-6104 GCA_050122415.1 Desulfobacteraceae bacterium | reverse complement strand
CATCCTGAAGTTCATGCCCCAGAAAGCCGCCGGGATCGTCGAAAAAACGATGCGCTCGGCCGTTGCCAATGCCGATCAAGTGGACGGCCTGGATGTCGACGCGCTGGTGATTCGCAATATCATCGTCGACCAGGGGCCGAGCCTGAAGCGTTTTCGGGCGCGGGCGCGCGGGCGTGGCGCCCGGATTCTAAAACGAACCAGTCACATCACGGTCATCCTAGCCGAAGAGACGGCGTAAAGAAGGAGGTAAGGAGCTTGGGCCAGAAAGTTAATCCAATCGGTTTGAGATTGGGGATTATCAAGACCTGGGATTCGAGATGGTACGGCGGCAAGCGGTATGCCGATTACATCCTGGAAGATTTCAATATCCGTAAGTTCCTGAAGAAACGGCTTCATCACGCGGGTGTTTCCAAGATTGAAATCGAACGGTCTACCAAACGGGTCCGACTCCGCATCTTCACGGCCAGGCCGGGAATCGTGATTGGAAAAAAGGGCGCCGAAATCGAGCTGTTGAAAAAGGAGTTGCAGAAATACACCGCCCAGGAAGTGCTGATCGATATACAAGAAGTGCGCAAACCCGAGATCGACGCCCAGCTGGTGGCCGAAAACGTCGCCATGCAGATGGAGCGCCGGGTGGCATTTCGCCGGGCCATGAAACGCGGCGTGACCTCGGCCATGCGCTTCGGCGCCCAGGGAGTCAAAATCATCTGTGCCGGGCGCCTTGGCGGTGCCGAAATGGCGCGCACCGAGTGGTATCGCGAAGGGCGGGTGCCGCTGCATACCCTGCGGGCGGACATCGATTATGGTTTTACGGAGGCGCGCACCACCTACGGGGCCATCGGTGTGAAGGTTTTCATTTTCAAAGGGGAAATCCTCAAGAAGGACCAGCCTGCTGAACTGGAAGGCCGCTGAGCCAGCCTGCCACCCCTGGACGCGGTTGCCCGTTGCCAAACGGCGGCAGCCGAGGGGTTTGCGCCAACCCAACGAGAACCGGGCGCCGCCCAAGTTGAAGCCTGTGACAGGAGATCAAGGAAATGTTGATTCCCAAAAAAGTCAAGTTTCGTAAACAGCAAAAAGGTCGGATGAGGGGCACGGCCTACCGCGGGAGTGACCTCAACTTTGGGGAATTCGGTCTCCAGGCGGTGGAATGCGGCAAAATCAGCTCCAAACAGATCGAGGCAGCCCGTATCGCCATGACGCGCCACGTCAAGCGCGGCGGAAAACTCTGGATCCGGATTTTTCCGGACAAACCCTTCACCAAGAAACCGGCCGAAGTCCGGATGGGCAAGGGCAAGGGCTCCCCTGAGGGATGGGTGGCGGTGATTCGCCCCGGACGGATTCTCTATGAGATGACGGGGGTCAGTCCTGAAATGGCCAAGGAGGCCCTGCGCTTGGCTTCCCACAAGCTGCCGGTCAAAACACGATTCATCCAGAGGAGCGACGTCCAATGAAAGCGTCTGAGATTCGGGATATGAGCCAGGAGGAACAGTTCCGACGGCTTTCCGAGCTGAAAGAGACCCTGTTCACGCTGCGGTTTCAAAAGGAGAGCGGCCAGCTGGAAAACTCCGCCAAGCTCAAGCAGACCCGGCGCGATATCGCACGGCTGAAGACGATCATTATTGAACAGAATAAATAAAAGAATAGTGGCTGCCATGAAAAACCGAGGATTGAAAAGACAGCTGGTCGGCAAGGTTGTCAGCGATAAAATGGACAAGACGGTGGTCGTCCTGGTGGAAAGACTGGTAAAGCACCGGCTCTATAAAAAGTTCATCCGTCGGCAGACCAAGTTCGCTGCGCACGACGAGGCCAATGCCTGTCAGACCGGAGACAAGGTCGTGATTACCGAATCCCGCCCGCTGAGCAGGACCAAACGATGGCGTGTCAGCAAAATCGTTGAAAAAGCCATTTAGGCCGAAGGGATAAAAAAATGATTCAGGCGGAAACGAGACTCACGGTAGCGGACAATTCCGGGGCCAAGGTGCTGAGCTGCATCAAGGTCCTGGGCGGCTCCCGAAGAAGATATGCGAGCATTGGCGACATCATTGTCGTTTCGGTCAAGGAAGCGATCCCCAACGCCAAGGTCAAAAAAGGCGACGTTCTCAAAGCGGTGGTGGTCCGCACCAAAAAAGCGATTCGCCGCAACGACGGCTCCTTCATTCGATTTGACGACAATTCGGCCGTCCTGGTCAATGCCCAGAAAGAGCCGATTGGAACCCGCATCTTTGGGCCGGTGGCAAGAGAGCTGAGGGCCAAGCGCTATATGAAAATCATTTCGCTGGCCCCGGAAGTCATTTAAATGGAACGGGCCGGTGGGAGAAGCAGGTTGACATCATGGAAAAATCTCGATTGAAAAAAGACGATAAGGTGAAAGTCATTGCCGGCAAGGACAAGGGGAAAATCGGCAAGGTCCTGCGCGTCAACAGGGACAAGGGGCGTGTCCTGGTGGAGAACATCAACGTTTTGAAGCACCACGTCAAACCCAGCGCCCAGAACCGACAGGGCGGCATAATTGAAAAAGAGGCGCCGATTCAATGGTCCAATGTGATGCTGATGTGCAACAAGTGCGTCAAACCGTCGCGGATCAGAATGAAAACCCTCGAGGATGGTAAAAAAGTCCGTGCATGCGGTAAGTGCGGAGAGGTCATCGACGCTTAAGGGTCGCGGCAATAAACAATTCCAAAATAGGGCGCCGGAATTTGGTTCGTCACCAAGGCACATTCGCCGGCGCATATCGGGATATGTGCCGGCGGATGTAACGCCGGTGACGGGCCAAAAGACAAGCAAGAAGTGGAATTATTTCTTGCCGAGGCCCTAACGTCTTGTTCTAGGATCGGGTTCTGGAGGAAGAGCATGTCGCAGTTGAGAGAAGCATACCAAAAAGAAATGGTCCCCCAGCTGATGGAGACCTTAAAACTCAAAAACCCCATGCAGGTCCCGCGGCTTGTGAAAATCGTGCTGAACATCGGGATGGGGGAGGCCATTCACAACATGAAGCTGCTGGATTCGGCGGTGGCGGAACTGAGCCTGATTTCAGGACAAAAGCCGGTTATCACCCGGGCCAAAAAGTCCATCGCCGCCTTCAAGCTCCGCGAAGGTATGCCCATCGGCTGCATGGTGACCCTTCGCCGCAACCGGATGTACGACTTCATGAGCAAACTGGTCAACATCGCACTGCCCCGCGTCCGCGATTTCCGCGGCATCTCCGGCAAGGCCTTCGACGGCCGCGGCAATTACTCCCTGGGCATTCGAGAGCAGATCATCTTTCCGGAGATCGACTACGACAAGATCGACAAGATCAACGGTCTCAATGTTTCCATCGTCACCAGCGCCCAAACCGACCAGGAGGGGAAAGAACTCCTCAAGTTGATGGGGATGCCGTTTAGAAACTAGTGTCTTAGGCACAACGCGCCGCCCCGGCTGCCAGCAGCCGATGAAAAGGTTTCAAGGAGGAAACTTTGGCAAAAAAAGCATTAATGAACAAGTCCCAGGCGAAGCCGAAATTCAATGTACGGGCTTACAACCGCTGCCCGATGTGCGGCCGCCCGCGGGGTTTTATCAGGAAATTCGGAATTTGCCGTATCTGCTTTCGAAACCTTGCCTCCGAGGGGCAGCTGCCGGGTGTCGTTAAATCCAGCTGGTAGACGACCGGCCGGCGCAGGCGAGCTTCCAAAGAAAAAATAAAACCCAAGCAGGTTAACGGAGAACACAATGGCATCGAGCGATACAGTTGCGGATATGTTGACCCGCATCCGGAACGCCGGAAGAGCGAAGTTCAACAGCGTCGATATCCCGGGGTCGAATCTGAAGATCGAAATGGCCAGGATTTTAAAAGACGAAGGCTATATCCGAAATTACAAGGTCATCAAGGACAACAAGCAGGGAGTGCTGCGGGTTTACCTCAAATATACCGACCAGGGCGTCCACGCCATTTACGGCATCGAGCGGGTCAGCAAACCGAGCCGGCGCACTTATGCCAAGAGCACGGAGGTCAAACCGATGCTCAACGGGTTGGGATTGCGCATCCTGTCCACCTCCAAAGGCGTCATGAGCGACAAACAGGCCCGGCGGGAGCATCTGGGCGGAGAGATTCTCTGCAACGTCTGGTAAAATTTTTTAAAGCCGCGATACACCGGCCCCCGGCAAGCACCGCGCAATCTCGGGCCTCACGGGCCGGTCAAATAAGCGACAGTGCCGGGGCTCCGAGCAGGGTAAGTTTCAACCGCAGCGCCTGTCAACGCCGGTGATACAGAACAGAGGAGTTATTCATGTCACGAGTCGGCAAAAAACCAATTCCGATTCCCGAAAAGGTCGACATCTCTTTCACGGGTCAGACCGTCACCGTCAAGGGCGCCAAGGGCACCCTCACCCGGACGGTGCATCCGGCCATGAAACTCGAGGTCGAAGGCGGCAGCCTGCATGTCGTGATGGCCGAAGACAATCGCACCAACCAGGCCTTGCAGGGCCTGACCCGCAGTTTGGTGGCCAATATGGTGCACGGAACCCATCAGGGTTTCGAGCGGGTCCTGGAGATCAACGGGATCGGCTACCGGGCGGAAGTCAAGGGCAACAGCATCGTTCTTAACCTGGGATACTCACACCCCATTGATTTCGAACTGCCTGCCGGTGTTTCCGCCACCGTCGACCGCAACACCATCATCAAGCTCTCCGGCATCGACAAAGAGCTGCTGGGACAGGCGGCCGCCTCCATCCGGCGTCTCAGGCCCCCGGAACCCTACAAGGGCAAAGGGATCAAGTATGCCGAGGAATACATTCAGCGCAAGGCCGGCAAGACCGGCACCAAGTAGGTGTGAGCGTGATCGTTGACGGTTCTCAGGAGAAACGGGGAAGAGCAAAATGGCAGCGTTAGATAAGAAACGAAAGGCACGGCTGAAGAGGAAGGCCAGAATCCGCAAAAGCATCAGCGGCACACCCGAACATCCGCGGCTGAGCGTGTTTCGCAGCGCCAAGCACATATACGCCCAGGTTATCGACGATGTTCATGGCCGAACCTTGGTGTCGGCCTCCAGCCTTGAAAAAGAGATCGGCGAAAACACCGAGCTCAAGGGCAAGACCGCCCGCGCCGTTCTCGTGGGGAAGCTGGTGGCCCGGCGGGCGCTTGATCAGAACATCAAAAGCGTTGTCTTTGACCGCAACGGCTTTCTCTACCACGGCCGCGTCAAGGCGGTATCCGATGGCGCCCGTGAGGGCGGGCTGGATTTTTAACCTAAGGAGGAAAACCCTTGTTCAAGCAAGACACGGATGAAAATCAATTTATTGACAAGGTGGTCCACATCAGCCGGGTGGCCAAGGTCGTCAAGGGCGGTCGCAGATTCAGCTTCAGCGCCATCGTGGTCGTCGGCGACGGCGAGGGCAAGGTCGGATACGGTTTGGGCAAGGCCGGTGAGGTTCCCGAAGCAATTCGCAAAGGCGTTGAAAAAGCCAAGAAGAGCATGATTCCCGTTGCGCTGATCGACGGCACGATCCCCTGCGAGGTGGTCGGCAAGTTCGGCGCCGGCCGGGTGCTGCTCAAACCTGCTGCCGCGGGCACCGGCGTCATCGCCGGTGGCGCGGTGCGCGCCGTGCTCGAGGCCGTCGGGGTGCAGAACATCCTCACCAAGTGTTTGGGCTCCCACAACCCGCACAACGTCGTCAAAGCCACCATCGCCGGGCTGCAGCAAATTCAGAGCCGGGAACAGGTCGCAGCCCGCCGCGGCAAAAGCGTCGAAGAGCTGGTATGAGGAATAATGCAAATGGCTGCTAAGATAAAAGTAACGTTGGTCAGAAGCGTGGTCGGCAGGCCCGAAAAGCATCGCAAGATCGTTCGCGGTCTCGGCCTGCGAAAGATGAACAAGTCGGTCGAACTGGAAGACACGCCGTCCATCCGTGGGATGGTGAATCACATACCGCATCTGGTCAAAGTCGAGGAGATACAATGAAGCTTTCCGAACTTTCCCCTGCCGAAGGGTCCCGCAAGGCGCGCAAGCGACTGGGCAGAGGCGTCGGGTCGGGATCGGGTAAAACCGCCGGCCGCGGCACCAAGGGGCAGAAAAGCCGCAGCGGGGGCGGGGTTCGCCCCGGCTTCGAAGGTGGGCAGATGCCCATTC
>JASFIY010000138.1:0-6111 GCA_050122415.1 Desulfobacteraceae bacterium | reverse complement strand
GTCGCGCTGCACCAGACGGGTCAGCACCCCTTCGGTGACCACCTCGATGCGGGTCTCCGGCCCCACCCGGCTGTCCAGGCGCACCCGGTAGCCCACGGTCCGCCCCACCTCCTGGCCCATTAGACGCGCCATGTGGTCCGCCGCCCGCCGGGCTGCCAGGCGCCGGGGCTCCAGCAGGACCAGGCGCTTGCCCGCCAGCCAGCTTGCCGTCAAGAGGGCCGGCGGCACCCGGGTGGTTTTGCCGGCCCCGGGGGGCGCCTGCAGGACGACGTTGCGGCTGTCCTCCAGGGCCTGCTCGAGTTCGGCCAAAATGGTGTCGACCGGAAGTGGCATCATGGGTTTGGGGGCGCTCCGGCAGCCGGCGGGACCGGACCATGGGTGCCCATCGCCGAAACCGCAGGCCCGCCCCTTGACCGGCGCTCAGGGGCCGGCCGGCGCCGGACCGGAGGGGATGTAGGGGGCTTCCCCCTGGCAGCCTTTGCAAATGCCGCCGGTGGAAAGGGGATAGGGCTCGCCACAGACCGGGCAGATGGCGATCGGGCCTTTGCTCTGCTTGCCCAGGAAACGGGGTGCGACCCGGACCGCGCGCACCCCCAGGACCTCCTCGCCGGCCGCGTGGATTTCGGCAAAAAGACGCTCGGCATCCTGCTCCTGCTTGGGCTTGCGCTTGTGGAGCCAGGCGTCAAATTCCGGCCAGGCCTGGAGTTTGGCGGCATCGATGAACACCCGCACGCCGCTGCCGTCCGTCTTGTCGTAAAGCGCGACGGCAAAGCGCCCCAGATCGACGATCCGCAGCCAGCCGTTGCCGATGGTGCAGGGGGTCAGGAGCTGGACGGCGTCGGGAAGGCAGCTGCGGGTCTCGCAGAGGGCGTCAAAAATCACGCCCCGGGGCAGACGCGCCATGGCCAGGCTCACCATCTTGACGCCGATCACCAGGCCGGGGGCCAGGTGGCCGTGAAACCCGCGGATCAGCTCCAGGGCCTGGTCGTAGCTGAAGCGCCGCCCGCGGTGATCGCGGCACCAACTGTCCTGGGGAGGGGGGACCGCGGCCGGACCCCGGCCGGAGGCCTTTGGTTCGGCCGCGGAATCGCTGGAAAAAGATGGGTTCATAACTCCTCGCGTGATCGGCGGTCCAGGTCGCGGTTTGGCGCGTCCGGCCGCTGATCGGGCACACCGCCGGATGGGAGCACGATCGTCACTTCGTTGCCCCTGAGGGAGACCCCGAAGGTTTTGAGCGCCCCACGGGCGGCCCCGGAAAGGGGCTCGCCGGCGTAAGAATAGGTCGATTGGGACAGGCTGCAGCACTCCAGCCGGTCAGTGCCGGGCAGCGGGTCGATGCGGCGCCCCATGTGGCTGCAGCGGTTGCCAAAGGCGTGCAACCCACCGTCGGGGCCGCGCACCACCAACAGCCTTTGGGGCAGCCCCCGGCCTTCCAGGCGCACCGCCCCGCCCGCCGGGGTCAGCTCGGGCAGACGCGCCAGATCCAACGTGACTGTGCGGCCCGCAACCGACCAGGCGGCCGCGCAGGCCGGGGCCGGGGTTTCACAGATGCCCAATAGGCGCTTTAAAAATTTCATCCGGATCTCCCAGGGCGGGGAAAAATCTTTGACAAACAAGGGAGGGGTATCAGAAGAAACGACAGATGGCAATGACCTCTGCGCGCCGCAGGGACTTCGAGATGCGGCGCAACACGCAAAACGGGTTTTTGGCGGAACCGTCAATCCCCCGTCATCAGCCGGCTGGTCACACAGGCCCGGCAGGTGCCGGACCGAAAGCGGGCGGCATCGGAGAGCGACAGCACGCCGACCACCGCCGGGGCCTCGGCGGCGGTGACGAAAAGCCGCTGGACGTCCTTCAGCAGCATCTCCTGGATCGCCTCGGAGAGCAGCATCTGTGCGCTGCAGACGGTCACCGGCGAGGTCATGACCTTTTCGGCCGCGGCGCTGGTGGGCACAGCGTGCAGGTAGGCCACCATCAGGTCGGTTTTGGAGACGACACCGACCGGCTCGCCCCGGGCGGCGGCAACCAAAACCGCCCCGAAGCGGTGCGCGGTAAGGGTCTCGATCACCGTTTCAATGGGGTCTGCGGGGTCGCAGGCGGCCCCCGGCGGGCTCATCACCTCCCCGACCACCAGGCGGGCCGTGGCCCCGTCCGGCGTTTTGGTTTTGCGCCGGCTCTGGGCGCAGAAACGGCAGTAACGGTAGAGCAGCCCGACGATGTCGGCAAACGCGATGACCCCCACGATCTCCGCGGGCCCGGCCCCGCGCACGTAGAGCCGGTGGATCCCCTCCGCCCGCATCAGGTCGAGGGCATCCTCCAGCCCGTCGTCGGAAAAGCAAAACCGCGGCGGGCCGGCCAGGATGTCCGCCAGCGGGGTTTCCAGCGGCAGGCCGGCGTAGTAGGCGCCCATCAGGTCGGTCCGGGACACCACCCCGGCCGGCGGCCCGGCCGCCGGCGCGTCCACCAGCAGCGCGTTGCTCTTGAACTTGATCATGCGCCGGATGCAGGCCGCCAGCGGCTGGTCGGCAGCCATCCGCTGCACATCGCGGCGCATGGCCTCTTTGACCTGCAGGCCGGTCAGCACGCTGCGCTGTTCCACAATCGGCATAATCCCTCACTGTTCCCAGGACCCGCAGCAGGCGCCGGACGGCGGCGGGAAACGCCGCGGCCGCTTGCCAAAGCCGCAGCAGGCGGCAACCGGTCCCGGCCAAGGGGCCCCGAAAAAAACTATTCCACAGCTTGCTTGGGCCGGCGCCATCTCGTGGAATGAGTGTTTACCGCAACCCTAAGCGACGAAGCGCCGCAGGAGATGGTAGAAAAGATCCGAGCGATAGACGATCCCCACCACCCTCTCGCCCGCGACCACCGGCACCCGGCGGATGTGGCGCTTGATCATCAAATCGACGATGACCAAAAGATGGGTGTCCGGCTTGATGGTGACCAGCTCGGTGGTCATGATGTCGCCGACCCGGATGGTGCGCACGCGGGTCAGCAGCCCCTCGAAAATCGGCCCCGGGTCGACGTCCTCGATTTCGCCCCAGATCTCCACGTGCTTGGGCTGAATGAAGAGCAGGATGTCGTGCATCGAGAGCATCCCCACCAGCCGGCCGCCGCTGTCGGTGACCATCATGCCGAAGATTTTTTTTCCCTCGGCGTCGCTGATGGTTTTGAAGCGCCTGACCGCTGTCTCGATCGTGTCCTCGGGCTGCAGGCAGTGAAAACGGGTGTCCATCACCTCGCGTGCGATCATCGCGGACCTCCCCATTTGAGGGTACTGGCAAAAAAAGCTGCCAACGGGGCAGCCGAAGGCCGGAACTGCGCGCGGCTTAGATCCGATCCGGGTCGAAGCCCAGGGCGGCCACCGCCCGCCGATCCCCGGGCCGCCCGCGCTGCTTCAGGTGACGGGCGACGGCCAGGCGCTGGGCCTGGGGCTTGTTCTGGAGCAGGTCGCTTTTGGCCGTGACGGATGCGGGGGTCACTTCGACCACCGTGCAGGCCCTGCAGGCCGGCATCTCCGCGGTGACCGGCGCGAAATCCCCGCCGGGTTCGTGGTGGGCCACCAGCGCGTTTAAGGCCGCGGCCTTGCGCGACCCGTCGGGCACCACCGCGGCCGTTCCCCGGATGATCACACAGTGGTATAGCTGGTGGAGGTTGCAGCTGCCGCGGTCCGGATAGAAGCCCGCATCCAGGTAGGCCAGGGGGATGTCGACCTGGAAGCAGACCCGGGGCTCGCGGGCGATATTGTCCAGCTTTTCCCCGGCCGGCGCGCAGTGGAAGAAGATGCCGCCCTCGAAAAAGACGTAGTTGACCGGGGTGATGTAAGGGGTGCCGTCGGCGCCCACCGTCGCCAGGCGGCCGATGGTGGCGGCCGCCAGAATCGCCGTGATTTGCGCCGGGTCGCTCACCTCGCTGTGTTTGCGTCGCATGCCGCTGGTTTCCTTTCGTTTTCTCTTTTTTTGCCCACTCTATTTTTCTTGTCAACAAAACAATTTGATTTCAAGAGAAAACCATGCTTGAATAATTCGAATTCATTTTTTTTTAAGCGGTCATTTTCACCCGAAGGCCTCCAATGCGAACACCGGCTGACCCGCCATTCACCCTGCCGGCCGTGCCTCTGGCAAGACTCCCCGCCGCTCGGCCGTCTGTTGCACCTTTGCTTCTCAAGCTCGGCAAACCGCCAGACCTGTAAACCCGCCTGCCCATCCGGCGGGTCATTCTCAACAGCCTCCCGGCACGCGCCACCCGGCCGGCCGCAGTCGCCGGAATCCAGTTATCAAGCCCATGACCCGAACATGAGGAAGGCCGGTTGGATGCCGAACCCCTTTGAATCTGAAAAGACGACCCCCCCGGTGAACGCAGCCGAGGCCGCAACGCCCCCCGGGGACGGCCTGGGATTGCTGGTGCGCGGCATCAACAAACGCTTCGGGGATGTGACGGCCCTCAGCGATGTGGACCTGCGCGTCAGGGCCGGCGAGTTTTTCACCCTCCTGGGGCCCTCGGGGTGCGGCAAGACAACCCTCCTGCGGATCATCGCCGGCCTGGAGCTGCCGGATTCGGGGACGGTCCGCCTGGCCGGCACCGACATCACGGCCTTGCCGGCCGCCAAGCGCCAGGTCAACACCGTTTTCCAGAGTTACGCCCTCTTTCCCCATCTGAACATATTTGAAAACGTCGCCTTCGGTCTGCGTTCGCGCAAATTCGCCGCCGACGAGGTCGTGCGCCGGGTCACCCGCCGGCTGGAGATGCTGGGTCTCGAGGAGATGCGCAGCCGCTTTCCCCATCAGCTCTCCGGTGGCCAGAAGCAGCGCGTGGCCCTGGCCCGGGCCCTGGTCAACGAACCGGAGATTCTGCTGTTGGACGAGCCGATGTCCGCCCTGGACGCCCGCCTGCGGGCCCAGGTGCAGGTGGACCTGCGCCGGCTGCAGCGCAAGCTGAAGAAAACCTTCATCCTGGTCACCCACGACCAGAGCGAAGCCCTGGTCTGCAGCGACCGGCTGGCGGTCATGCGCGGGGGGCGCATCATCCAGCTGGGCACCCCCGAGGAGGTCTACGAGGCCCCCAGAAACAGCTACGTCGCCCAGTTTCTGGGGGCGGCCAACCTCATCGCGGCCGAACGCGAGACCGACGGCATCCGCACCCCCATCGGGTTTCTGCAGCTGGAAAAAACCCCGCCCTGGCGAAAAGGCACCGTGGCGATCCGCCCCGAGTGGATCCGGATCAGCGAACATCAGCCGCCACTCAACGGCATTCGCGCCCGGGTGACCGAAACGATCTATCGCGGCACCAATGTCGACCTCTGGCTGGAGCCGGGGCCGCTGCGGATCCGCACCAACCGCCACCGGGGACTGAAGCCCGGCGACCAGGTGTGGCTGGAGCTGCTGCCCGAGCGGCTGGTGCCGCTGGAGGAGACCGACGGTGCATAGACTGCTGGTCTGGTACGGCGAGCTGACCACCCGCCGCAGCCTGCTGCGGCGCGGGGCGCTGTTTCTGATTCCGGGCATGCTCTGGCTGGTGGTCTTCATCGTCCTGCCGGGCCTGGTGCTGGTGGCGGTGAGCCTGGCCACGCGGGGCACCTACGGGCAGCTGGAGTGGCAGTTCACCCTGGAGAACTACAAGCGCCTGGCCGGGTTCAGCCTCTTCGGCTGGACCGCGGACTACCTCATGATCCTGTGGCGCTCGGTGGTGGTGGCCTTCTTCACGACCCTGATCTCGGTGGTCCTCTCCTACCCGCTGTGCTTCTTCATCGCCGCCCGCCCCGCGCGCAGCCGCTACCTGTGGCTGACCCTGGTGATCATCCCCTTCTGGACCAACATGGTCATCCGCACCTACGCCTGGTTTCTGATCCTGGCCCCGGAGCTGCCCTTCGCCCGGCTGGCGGCCTGGTTGGGGTTCATCGCCGAAGGGGCGCCCCTTTACCCCAACGCCTTCGCCGTCTACATCGGCATGGTCTCGATGTTCCTGCCCTTCGTGGCCCTGCCGCTCTACGCCAGCGTGGAGCGCCTGGACTGGAGCCTGGTGGAGGCCGCCAACGACCTCTACGCCGGGCGCGTCCGGGTCTTCACCCAGGCCATCGTGCCCCAGACCCTGCCGGGCCTCTCGGTGGGGATCGTC
>JASFIY010000137.1:0-6122 GCA_050122415.1 Desulfobacteraceae bacterium | reverse complement strand
ACCGCCGCCGATCGGCCTTACAAAACCCCCAAGACTCTCAACGAGGCCCTGGGCATCATGAGCATGATGCGCGACGAGGGGCACATCGATGCCGAGCTGTTCGACCTTTTTCTGCAAAGCGGCGTCTACCGGGCCTACGGCGAACGTTATCTGGACCCGGCCCAGGTGGACGCGGTGGATCTGGACGTCTATCTTTCCGCAGGGCGTTCGTGACGGTCGGCAAGGCCCCTTCACAGCCGCGCACCACCGGGGAAAGCCTGCCGGCGCATGCTGGTTGACCCCGGAGGAGATTCCTGGAATACTTGCCGCCGCCGATGGCCGGCGGCGATCACCGGGGGCGGTGCCGGGCAGCTTGAAATCGCCCCCGAACCTGGAGACGACACCCCCAGCAGTAGTCCGCACGAGAGGTTATGACCCCCCATCCCCCTGATTTGGATGCCTTCAAAATCAAGGCGCCCCCTTTGACGCTCAAAGCCGCCAACGCCGCCCTGCGGGTCCCCCGGTATTTCTTCGACCGCCGCGACCACGAACTGATTCGCATCATCAACGATGTCAGCGCCCGAAAACACGACCTGGACTATGTCCGGAAACGCTACTACGGCCATTTTCACCCCCACGGCATCAAGGAGATGGTCGAGTCCCGCAGCCTGCGCATCGCCTATGCCATGGGCCACCTGCTGACCTCGCTGGAGATCGGCGCCATGGAGGAGCGCCTGGCGGCCCTGCGTGCGCTGCGGGCCGAGGTGCTGGACACCGCCGAGGGTTCGATGCCCAAAAACACGGCCCGGGCCCTGATGCAGATCATCAAGGAGGTCGTCCGGGCGCGCGGCAACCCGCTGCGCCAGCTGGAACTGGCCCACGATTTCCGCATCACGGCCGCGGGCAAGCCCCGGCAGGTGCGCCGCCAGCTGCGCAGCAACCATTTGCTGGAGATGCCCGAAGCGTGGAACCAGATCTCCTTCGACGACCATGTCCACGATGCCAACACCAAGGGCCGCAAATCCTCCACCCACCTGGTCATGGACGCCTGGATCAAGGGCATCCGGCGCCTGCGGGTGGTGCACTACAACACCATCGAGCCGCGCTCGGCGGCCGAGCTGGCCGAGGCGGCGCGCATCATGGAGATCGACATCCGCATCGGAATCGAGTTCTATGCCCCCTTCCGCGGCAAGTACATCAACCTGATCTGGGTGCCCCGGGGCTTTCCCGACACCCAGGAGTTTCTCTGCTTCCTTGAGGAGCCGGCCATGGCGGCCCTCATGCAGGAGGGCCGCCTGGCTTCGGAATACCAGCAGGCCCACGTGATGGCCCTGCTGGAGAACTTCAACCGACACCACATCGCCGATCTGAACCGGACCTACGGCATCGAGATGCCGCCCATCGAGACCCCGGCGTTTCTGGCTTTTGTGGGGGTCGGCCAGAAATCGACCCTGCACCTGGAAAAATTCATCCAGCAGCAGCTGCTGGCCGCCATCCAGCAAAAGGCCGAGACACTTCGGGGGGCGTTCCCGGCCGCCGCAGCGGACGAGCAGAAACGCATCGCCGCCTGGTTCGAGGAGATGGACCGGCTGGACCTGGAAGCCGTGGCGGCCGCCCGCCTGAGCCCGGCAAGCAACCCCGCTGTGCCCGACCGCAGCGTACCGCGCGATACCCCGGAGACCCCCGCCCTGCTGAGGCTCCCGCCATCCGAGCTGCTGCAACGGCTCACCGCCCTGCAATCGGGCTACCGCATCACCTTGAACCTATCCAACCTGGTGGTGGCCGATGTCCTCGAACTGCTCTACGACTGCAAAGGCCTGATCACCCGGCTGGAATTGTTCAACCTCAAGGATTGGGCCAGCGGCCGCACGGAGCACATCCCCGCCATCAGCCGCCTGCAGGAGGCCATCAACGGCCGCAACCCCATCAAGCTCAAGCGGGTGATCCTGGAGATCGTCCAGGAGATGGAGGCCCACAACGACCCCGGCGAAGCCCAGCGCCTGGTCAAACTCAAGGCCATCCTGCACGACATCCCCTCACTTCAGGCGTGGTATCAGGGCAGGCCGATCAAGGCGCGCATCGGCAGCGACTCCACCGGCCGCTCGCCCAAGTTTCACGGCATGGGGCTTGCCGTGATCGAAACCCTGCCGTCCCGGGCCCGCCGGCAGGTCAGAAAAGACATGGGGGCGGGCCGCGACCGCATCCCCATCCACTTCAGCGTGTTCCGCCGCCACACCTTCATCAGAGACGCCGGGACGAAAGAGGCCCTTGGAGGAGGGGGCCGGTTGGTGGGCAGCGGACTTCTGCCCTGGTGGGCTGGGGCCACCAAGAAAGTCGACTGGGCCGTCCCGGGAGACGCCACCCGCATGTCGGACCACGGCAACGTCGTCACCCTGGGGGGGGTCCAAAAGACGGTCCGCAACGGTCTGGACCTGACGCCGCCGGCCCCCGGCACCCGCCGCCGGCCCTCCTGGCGGTATGTCAATTCCCACCTGCGCAACTTCCTCAAGGTGGTCATCGGCTTCGCGCCCGCCTTTGCGACTTTTTTCCTCACCAAGGATTGGTGGGTGCTGGCCTACCTGGGGGCCTTCATCTGGTTCGGCATCACCGGGGTGCGCAACATTCTGCAATCGGTCCTGGGCGGCGGGGGGTTGCGGCGCTCGCCGCTGCTGCGCTGGAACGCCTACGTCAGCTGGGACCGCATCGCCGATTCGCTCCTCTTCACCGGTTTTTCGGTGCCCCTGCTGGACTACCTGACCAAAACACTGCTGCTGGACAACCTTCTGGGGGTCACCATCGCCACCCAGCCGGTGGTGCTTTACACTGCCATGGCCCTGGTCAACGGGCTGTACCTCTCCACTCACAACGCCTTGCGCGGCCTGCCGCGGGCCGCGGTTTACGGCAATTTCTTCCGCAGCGCCCTGTCCATACCGGTGGCCGTGGCGATCAGCATGGCCGCCGGCCAGGCGCTGTCCGCCGCCGGTGTGATCCCGGTGGACGACATCCTCCAAAAATGGGCCGCCATCATCTCCAAAACCGCATCGGATTTGATGGCCGGGATCATCGAAGGCACCGCCGACCGCCATCACAACATCCGCACCCGCTTCCGGGATTACCGCCACAAGCTCTCCGAGCTGATGGCCATCTATGCCCAACTGGAACTGCTCTACCCGGAAGCCAAAGCCTACAACCTGCTGGCGCCTTCCGAGCGCATGCGCCAGCGGACCAGCCGCGAGGCCCGCGACCTTGAGAAGGTCGTCACCATCCATGCCCTTGACCTGCTTTACTTCTGGATGTACCAACCCAGGGCCCGCAGCGCGCTCCACCGCCTGCTGAAGAACCTCAATGAGGAGGAGCGGCACCTGCTGATCACCTCCCAGCTGACGCTCCTGCGCCAACGGGATATCAGCCAGATGTTCATCGACGGCGTGCTGGGCGATGACTTCGCCCGCGCCCTTTCCTTTTATCTCTCACGCTATCCCGAGTACCTGGGCGCGATGAAGTCCTATTTGTAGAAGAGGGTCAAAAAATCGGGGGGCATTCGATGGCTGCCCCAAGCAAAAATACTTAGCATATCCCATTGCGCTTCTGGTCTTGGGTTATTATCATCCCCCAAGGCTTGACGCTGCTCTGAAAGCTATTTTCAGTTTGACAAACAAGTAGTCTTTTGCAATAAATACGAGGCGTGAACGTGGACTTTTTACTGGTGCCGCCCCGATTGGTGGAGCAATAGTTCGCTTCGGGCGTCCAGCATCGCCTTCTAAAATCTCAAAGCGGTAGATAAGACGCCAAAAAACCGGGATTTTTCTGACATTGCCGGGCATCAGCGGTTGGCACTATCTGTTGCCGCAGGATGAACCCGCCGCCGCAGTCATGGCGGCTTTTTGATAGCTTCAGCAGCCTAAATCTGCTGGCACTATTTCCATCAACGGGCTGTGCCCACTCGAGAAGGAGGAGAAAAACCATGTTTAGACGCCTATTTTCTGTTTCGCTGATTCTGATGATGATGGGGATGCTCGCTGCCTGCGCGACGGCACCCCCGATGACCACCGAACCCTTTCAGGCCGCGCAGTTGGACAGCTCAGCTTTTGTTTCAAGTGTCGACACCTTCGTGATCTTGATGGATGCGTCCTCCTCCATGGCCGAAAAATACCAGGGCGCCCATAAAATCACCCTGGCCAAAAAGGTCGTCTCGGGCATCAACGCCACCCTGCCCCCCATCGATGCCAAGGCGGCCTTGGTGGCCTTCGGTTCGGGCGAGTGTTTGGACAAACAGCACGCCCTGGCCCTCTTTGGCCCGGCCCCTTACAACCAGAGCGAAATGGCCGCCGGTTTGGATTCCCTCAAGTGTGTCGGCGGGACCAGCCCCATGTACGACGGCACCGAGTTGGCCGGCCAGAAGCTCCAGGAAAGCCTGGGCCAAACGGCCCTGGTGGTGGTCAGCGATGGTGAGGACATCAACAAGGACGCCGTCATGCAATCGGTCCAGGCCCTGAAAGACGCCATGGGCGACCGCCTCTGCATTTACACCGTTCAGGTGGGCGATGACGCCAAGGGCACCCAGCTGATGAAAGGCATCGCCGAGGTGGGCGGCTGCGGTTTCGCCGTCAACGCCGATGAGATTACCGACCCGAACGCCATGGCCGATTTCGTGACCAAGGTCTTTTTGGCACCGGCACCCGTCGTAGCGGTCACACCGCTGGATTCAGACGGCGACGGCGTCCCCGATGACATCGATCAGTGCCCCGGCACCCCGGCTGGCGCGCGGGTCAACGACGTGGGCTGCTGGCTGATGGCCGGCGACACCGTTCTGTTCGACTTCGACAGCGCGAACATCAACGACACCTCCCTGCTGGAGGCAGCCCTGGTGATCCTGAATGAAAACCCGGAGATGACCGGCGAGGTCAAAGGCTTCACCTGCAGCATCGGCCCGGAAGATTACAATCAGATGCTCTCGGAGAGACGTGCCAACGCCGTCCGCGATTGGTTCATCCAAAATGGCATCGCCCCCGAGCGCATCCGCGCCATGGGCTACGGTGAGACCAACCCGATCGCCAGCAACGATACCGAAGAAGGCCGTCGCCAGAACCGGCGCGTGGAGCTGCATCCCGACATGTAAACCGGCAACCACCGACATCGATCCGCTTTCACCCCCCCGGGGGAAGCCACCTCTTGAAGGGTGGTGGCTTCCCTCCTACGGTGCTGGCGGCCAGCCCAGGCGGCAACCGGCTGCTCCCGGCCGGTTGTCGCCAAGTCCAAAATCCACCCCAGCGGTCACCCCACTGCCCCTCTGCGCGCACACCCGATCGCCGCGCACCGAAGGATTTTTGAATCGCGGCCAATGGCAGTGGCGCAGAAAAATTCAAGACGGTCACACTTGGCCTCCCCCCCAGCCCGATGCGTCCCCAATTTTCCCCAAACACTTCGCCTGATGCCCTGCAGAAAAGCTTGAACGCCATGGCCGCCGTCCTGGGGGATCGGGCGTTCGCCGAACGTGTCGCCCGCGAAATTGTTGCCCGCACCCAGCCCCAGCAGGCCGTTCCCGAGGTCTACGGCCATTTCCGATCCGTGGTGGCGGACGGCATCCGATTTTTTCTGTCCCAGGTGAACCGCCGGCGACTGGTGGAACTCGTGGTCAGCCAACTGCAATTGGACCCCGCAACCGGCTCCCAGGAGCGCCTGCTGGGGCTGACCAAACGGTTTCCGACCCTTCACAAGTTGGGCCAGGTCATCGCCCGCAACCCCGCCATCGACCCCACGGTCAAAAAGTGGCTGATCCATCTGGAAAACGGCTGCTACGACACGCCCCTCCAGGGCGTCAGGGAGCGGATTGGCGACCAGCTGGCGAAGATCGACACACGGGACCAGGTGCAGGTTCAACCCTTCATCTTATCCGAAGCCAGTGTCGGCGCGGTGGTCCCTTTCATCTGGCGCCACCCCCGGCAGCAGGGCCGGCTTGAAGGGGTTTTCAAGGTCCTCAAGCCCGGCATTCGCAGCTGCCTGGATGAAGAATTGGTTATACTGGAAAAAACGGCCCTGTTTTTTGAGGCCAACCGGTCGGCCTACCCGTTGAAGGATTTCAGATTCCTGAGCGTATTTCATGAAGTGCGCGACATGCTGGTCAACGAGATCAATCTGGCGGG
>JASFIY010000136.1:0-6125 GCA_050122415.1 Desulfobacteraceae bacterium | reverse complement strand
GCCGCCGCGAGGCTGCCCACAGTGCTCGGGGAACCGGACAAGGCGATGTATCGCTGGGGCATCACCGCCACGATCATGCCCACACCGATCATCATCAAGAAAACCGATAGAAACAAACCGATGATGGCTCTATTACCGTTCATGCCCATGATCCTTCGTGAAACATGGCGCCGCTCTTCGAAAAAAACAGACCGCGGGCTGACATTCAAAAAAAGCGGTAAAGCGCCGTCAGGGGGAAAAACGCTGGCCTCTCAGGGCATCAGCTGTCCGGCGTCGGTCCAGGGGGGGAGATCACGCGGCGTTTGAAGGCGGTGTACCAGGGGAAACGCCCCATCAGCATCCCGTAGCCGATCCGCACCGCAATATAGGTCAGGAGAAAGGAGGGGAAGTAGTGCACGCTGCTCCCGAGGAGCGGCAAGCTGATGGGCAGCTCCAGGGGCGCCTGGTTGAAGCGCAGATGCAGCCAGGCCAGGGCGAAGGGCAGCGGCCAGATGGAGACGCAGAAGATCGCCGCGCCCATCGAGAAGGAGTGGCCGAAGGCGTCCAGGGCCTGACGGTTGACCGCCCGGTAGCTCGCCTTGTCGCCCATCATCAGGGCCATTTCGGAAAGCCTCCGGTTGCGCTCCATCTTTTCGCCGATGGTGCCGAGGTAGCGGCGGTTGATAAAGGCGACCAGGGTTGCCGAGAGGTCACCGATCACAACGCACTGCAGGCCGAGAATGGCGATGCCGAGCAGATACCCGGCCATGGGGGTGTCCGGCCAGCGGAAGGGGGCGATCAGCCAGGGGTCGAGGGCTATCAGGAAACGGGTGAGGGTGTTCATGG
The DNA here is from genome assembly GCA_050122415.1 of Desulfobacteraceae bacterium. Classification (GTDB taxonomy): domain Bacteria; phylum Desulfobacterota; class Desulfobacteria; order Desulfobacterales; family JAABRJ01; genus JAABRJ01. The sequence continues at coordinate 5,300 of JASFIY010000136.1, read as the reverse complement.
GAAAACAAGGCTCCGGAGGGTGTGTCCCCGGAGCCTTGCCGCAGTCCGAATTGCGGTTCGCTTAAGCCAACAGCCGATCAGCTGAGGAATCCTCTCCAAACGTAACGGATGCCGACGTAGAATGCCAGGACGATGAACAGCCGCTTGAGCCACTTGTCGGAGAAGTACTTGGAGGTCCGCGGGCCGATCACCGAACCGACGGCGATGCCGACCAACTCGATCCCGATCAGGGCCCAGTCAAACTGCACCCCCTTGGAGATCAGGGTCACGATGCTGGTGATCATGCTGATCAAGACCGCCAGGGCCGAGGTTCCCGCCGCCAGGTACATCGGCAGGTCGGCGACCGCGGTGAGGAAGGGCACCAGCAGGAAGCCGCCGCCGACCCCGAGAAAGGCGGCCACGGCGGCAATCAGGATGCCGCCGAAGAGGGGAATGAGCGGGTTGAAGCGGAATTCGACGCCGTAGAAGGTGAAGACGATCTCGGTCACCCCCATCTTGACGACCTTGACGCCGAGTGCGGCCGTATCGACCTTCTCGCCGCTCTTCTGCCTTTTGACGGTTTCCTCGAAGGCCTGGGCGGCTTGCTTGGCCTTTTTCTTGCTGGCCGCAGCGGCGGCCGAGGTGTCGTAGAGCAGGTAGCAGCCCAGCGCCAGGACGAAGAGGCCGAAGTAGCCCTGATACTGGGAGAAGGAGATCTTGCCGGCGCTCAGGGTAACCGAACCCCAGGCCCCCAGGATCGAGCCGATTCCCAGAATGACCGCCAGCGGCAGCACCAGCCGGCCCATGCGGTAGTAGTTAAACGACGAGATCAGGGCCGAGAGACCCACCAGGAACTGGTTGGAGCCGCGGATCGAGTCGGTGATGGTCTTGTTGAGCATCGGCGCGGTCTCTTTGAAGCTCTTGGCGTAATCCCCCAGTCCGAAGATCGTCATGTGGCCGACCCCGGCCATCACCCCGCCGAAGGCGCCGACGGTGGAGAAGATCCAGCCCACCCAGATCGCCCAGCAGAAGGCGAGGATCAGATTGACCTGCGGGCCGCCGGGAATCCCCAGAAAACCCACCGGTTGGGTGGCATCGATCTGGCCTTTTTCGGTCCCCTGGGGCGCCGCCGCAATGGCCTCCTGCACTTTGTCGGCCCAGGCCGGCTCCTGCACCAGCCCGAAGACGCAAACCGCCAGGGCGGCCAACAACAGAAATTTAGTCCCTTTCGTCACACTGCACCTCCTTCTTGATCCGCTATTGCGTGTTGATGAACATTTTACTTCCGCAACCCATCGCCTTGCCCACGGCGATTTCCGGGCTGCGGGCAGACTGCTCTTCGCCTTCTGAGCGTGCTTTAAAGTCTAAATAACAGTTTATTGTCAAGGAAAAAACACCTCGCAACATGCGCCGGCCCTTTGGGTTGTTCATTGGGCGGGAAATCTTGCGAGAAATTGATCGCTGAAAGCCTCCACGTCAGCGGTGTTTTCCAGCCGCTGGTCCAGCAGCCGGCTGAACCCCAACAAAAACCCCAGCATTTCTAGTTTTTTCTCGATGTCAGGGGGGGCTAACCCGCGCCGGTTGACATCGATCCCATCGCCCTCGGGGTCGGTTTCGAAGCCGTGCGCCCCCAGCACCTGTGAGAGAAAGCGGACCCGCAGCCGCCTGCGTTCGGGAGCCGCGCCGCCGCCTTTGAAGTGCAAGGCGATATAGTTCTGCTGGGAAACAGGACCGAACAGGGCGTCGATGACCACGAAGTGGTAGCCGAAGCGAATGTGGATGTTCAGATAATCTTTCGAGATGACCGCGAAACTGGCCAGCATCTGGGAATCGAGGCTGATGATGCCGGCGCTGAGCCGGTCGAACTCCCGCCAGTCGAGATGGCGCAAATCCGAAGACCAGGGGATCGCGGGATCCCCGAGCCCCTTCCACAGGGCCTGCAGGCCAAGGTTTTGCACCTGTTCCAAGGGAATCCCGCGGCGGCGCCTCAGGCCCCCGGGGCGCCGCTTTTCCAGGTCCAGGACATAGAGCGTGACCGGGATGGGGCTGATCAGTTTGCTGGCGCCTGCCCGTCGCATCCCCTGGGAACCCAAAAAGAACATCTCCTGGACCCCCTTTTCGTGGACGAAGCGCACGATGTCATGGAGCGTCTTGCACCCTTCGGGGACAAAACCGTCAGCCTGGGGGTCCAGCAGGTTGAGGGGCGCGCAGTAGGTAAGTATGCGGCCCAGGCGCTTCATGACCGGGCTGTCCTTGGGGATGCCGCTTTTTTCGCAGGGGCTCTCGGCGAGTCCCGTCAGCGCGCCGGCGAGGACCTTGGCGTTGTCCGCGACGACGGTCACCACCTCGCCGGGTTTCAGTTTTCGGGTGGCTTCCCGGGTGTTGACCAGGGTGGGCACGCTCCACTCCCGCGCAACAGAGGCGAAATGACCGGCCACCGCCCCCAGGTCGGTGACCACCGCGCGCAACCGATCCATCACCTGCGCGTATTTGGGAGGGGCCGAGCGCGCCACGAGGACCGAGCCCAGGGGAAGATCTCGCAGGTCTTCGAAGGAGGACACCACAAACACCTTGCCCGTACCGACCCCGGAAACCGCCCGGTCGCCCCCCGCGAGCAGAACGGGGTTGGCAACCCCGGACAAATCGATTTCACAAGTTGCTTCCGGCTCTTTTTCCAAACCCAGGGGCCGCGATTGTAGAATCAGCAAGCGGCCCTGACGGTCTTTGGACCACTCAACGTCCTGGGGACACGCGAAAAAGCGCTCCAGCCGCAGCGCCCACGCCGCAAGGCGCAGCGCGTCATCGTCGCTGATCGGCGCCGTTTTTTGCTCGCAAGTCTCCAGCGGAAGCGTTTCAACCCCGCCCTGGGGTGTCAGGACCGCTTTGAAATCCCGTGCGCCCCGGGTTCGGGCGACAACTTCGGGCCGGCCATCCCCTGCGGAGACCTCGAGCACGTCGGGAACCGTGTCGCCTTTGACCAGCGGCTGGCCCAGTCCCCGAATGGCGTAAATGGTGGCCCTGGCCTTTGAAGACGAAAAGGGGCTCCGGGAGTAAACGATCCCGCTGGCGAGGGCATCCACCATTTCCAGGGCCAGGACCGCCATGGGTGTATCCCGGTCCAGAAACCCGTTTTTGATGCGGTAGAAAATGGCGCTGGGGGAATATTTGCTGGCCACCACCTCCTTGTAGGCTTGGACCAGACGGTCCGCATCCACATTGAGAACGGTTTTGAACTGCCCTGCAAAAGAAAAAGCCGCGTCCTCGCCAACGGCGCTGCTTCTGACCGCACAGCGGGCCGCACCGAAAATGGCGCCGTGGGCATCCCGAATGGCTTTTTCCAAACCGGGGGGCAAAAAACCATTCAGGACCCGTGACGTCAATCGGACCGACGTCTCTTCCAAGGCCCGCGGTGAATCCGGATCCAGGCTTGCCAAGGCGTTCTCGATCACGGGGCCGAGACGGTTGGTTTCACAAAAGGCGTTGAAAGCCCGGGCGGTGATGACAAAGCCCTTGGGAACCGGCAGGTCAAGCGCTGAAGCGATCTCCGCCAGATGGGCCGCCTTGCCTCCGGCCAGGACTTCGGCCCGGGGGGGAATCTCCCCCAGGGGAAGAACGAAGGGGGGGGCGGCGGCGGGTTGCGGCAATTTCAGACCGAAAGCCCGCACGGCGGCGTCAATCGCGCGCAGTCGGGGTAGAAGCGCCCGGTAAGATCGCGGGGCCATGATCTCCAGCTGGGCGACCATTTCGGCCACCGCGCCGTGGAGGTCTTCGTAGGTCTTGCGGATGGCGTAAAAGTCGGCCTTTTTTTCGTCGTGGTAGAAGCCTTCCAGTTCGGCCATCTTTTCATGGCCGCGCTGGTCCCATTCCAGAAGCTGCCGGAAGGCCTCGTAGGTCAATTGCAAGTGTCTGGCAGGCGCGAAGAACCGGGTTGCCAGGTGTCCGAGATATCCGCTGAGGGATGTCATCATACCATCCGTAAAGAGTTCATCCGGGGGGAGCGGTAAAGGCGCCGCCCCCGATCTTCCGGGACGGCAGCTCATCGTCGAAGTCGCAGCGGATGGACCGGAATATGGATTCCGCAGTCAGAAAAAGCCGACCGCCCATGATCCCCTCCCTGCATGCGCGCAGTTCCGCAAAAAACCCCGTTTCCGCAACCCGCTCAGGCCAATTCCTGAACGGCTTCGCCCATCAGGCGCGCGATGGGCAGCCGGCGGGGGCACCGGGCCTCGGCGAGGGAGTAGTCCTGGCGCTCCAGTTCCTGCCGGACGGCATGGGGAATGGTCGCGAATCGGCGACGGGCGTCTTGCCGGTCCCCGTAGCTCCGGGCATACATGAGATAGCGCATGACGTCGCCCACGGGAAGCTTGCCGGCGACGGCGTTTTCGCAGATCTGCGAGCAGCCGGCGCAGTAATGGGAGAATGTCTCACGGGCATAGCGCTCCAGATGCCGCCGCTCGTTTTCGGTGAGCGACGTGCGGTCCACGGCGGCGGCGATGTTGGCCATCAGGATCGACATGGTCGGCATCTGGGAGCAGAGCGATGAGATCTGGGGGTTTTCCCAGACCGCCTTGAGTTTGGCCTGTTTGTCGGTAAACCCCTTTTGAAGAAAGCGGCCGGCCAGCTCGAGTTCCCGGGACGAGGCGGTGCTTACCGCGCCCCCGCCCTGGGTTTTCATGGCGGTCAGACCGATGCCGGCTTCCACGCAGGCCGCCACCGCCTGCTTCATTTTTTCCTCGTGCATGATTCTGAAATTGTAGGTCATCATGATGCCGTCGATCCAGTCCATGCGGGCGGCGTCCAACAGGCAGCGGTCCATGTTGGAGTGGGTGGAAAAACCGAAAAGCCGGATCCTGCCCGCCGCCTTCTGCTCGGCTGCCCATTCGCGCATGCCGCTGTCCATCTCGGCGGCGCTCCTGACCGCGTGGACGAAGAAAAGATCGATACTATCGGTTTTCATGCGCTGCAGCGAGGTGGCCAGGTCCCGGCTCATGCCCCGGCCATTGCGGGCGGTGGACTTGGTGACGAGGAAGATCTTCGAACGCTCCTCGGGGTAGCGCTTGAAGAACTGGCCGATGCCCTCTTCGCTGCGCCCGCCATTGTAAACATGGGCGGTGTCCCAGTAGGTGACCCCCCAGCGGATGGCCTGCTTGAGCAGGGTCTGGTTGGAGGGGATGTCGAACATGCCCCCCAGGGATAAAATGGGGACCTGGATGCCGGACCTGCCGAAGGGCCGCGTGGCGACACCGGTAGGCTCTGCCGCCTGGAGCGGGGCAGCGGCGGAGGTCTGGCTGGCCCCGGCAAGGGGCGCCAGCACGGAGCCC
>JASFIY010000135.1:0-6142 GCA_050122415.1 Desulfobacteraceae bacterium | reverse complement strand
CTTGCTGGCGCTCTGGGTTCTGGGGCCCGGCCCAGGCCTCGGCGCGGCGAAGCCGGCGGGTCGGATCGAGAAAATTGCGCTTTCGGCGGATCCTCTGCGGATCGCGGTTCACCTTCCCGGACCCGTGCCCTTCAAGGTCGTTCAGGTGGATACGGGTGAAGTCCTGATCGCCCTTCGCAACTTGCACCACGTGGGTCCGGTTCCCCAAAGCGGCCGGGGCGGGGCCTTTCTGAAGAGTCTCTCGCTGGCGGGGCTGCCCCAGGAGGTCGTGGGGATCACCCTGAAGACCGCCGGGCCGGTGAAAAACATAAACGCCCGCTGGCTGGATGAGAACCGGGTGCTGGCCGTGACCCTGGTGGGACCTGAAAAAACCCGGGTGGCGGCCCCCGTCCCATCCGCCGAAGCGGCGAGTCCGGCCACGCCGGCCGCCAGCCCCCAGCCGCCGCCCCCGGCCCCGCCCCAAAGCCCGGGGCGCGCCCCAGATGCCGCGGTGGCCCGCTTTATCCCCGGTACGCTGGATGCCCTTTTCAAGGAGGTCGCCGCGACCGGCTGCGGCACCGAAACGGAACTGCCCCGGGCCTTGGCGCTCTGCCGCGCCGGCCGCCGGCAGGAAGCGGCCGCAACCCTGGAGCCATATCTGGCCGCGTTGCCGCAGGAGGCCACGGACGGCTGTGCCGCGGCGGGCCATTTCCTGCAGGCCTACTGCCTCTATCAGACTCTTGCAGCGGCAGATGCCATTGCCCGCCTGGAGGCGGCGCAGCGTTTCCAGGACGCCATCAACCGCTTTCCGCAATCACCGCTGCTGCCCTACGCCCTGACCGCCCTGGGCAACACCGCCCTGGCCTTCAACAATTACGAGGAGGCCAGGGGCTATTTCAAACTGGTGCTGAACCGCTACCCTGATTTTCGGGCAACCCCCGAGACCCTGCTGGGGCTGGGCCGGGTGCACGCCGCCAAGAAAAATTACGCCGCCGCCGCTGCCGCCTTCCGCCAAATCATCGACGCTTTCCCCGGCTCCCAGCCGGTGGCCGAGGCCAGAATGGCCCTGGGCCAGAGCCTTTACGCCACCAATCACCTCTTGGAGGCCATCGCGGTCCTGAGCGCGATCCGGGCCGACAGCCCGCGCCAAGTTTACGCCTCCCCCGATCTGTTGGTTTGCCTGGGAAACGCCTACTACCAGACCGGGCAACTGGAAAAGGCCTCTCAGACCCTGGCGGCGGCTTACAACGCCTTTCCCCGGGACGGCCAGAACCACATCCTCCTGACCCGCATCGGGGACGTTTACCGCGATCTCGGTCAGCCCGCCAAGGCCCTGCCGTATTACAGGCTGGTGCGCCAGCGCTTCCCCGGAACCGACGGCTATCTGATCAGCTCCCTGCGGGAGGCGGAGGCCATCGCCGACGGGGCCGAGAAGGAAAAGATCTACCGCATGATCATCGCCGAATACCCCGCCAATCCGCTCTCCAATCTCGCCCTGGTCAGTTTGGCCGAACATTTCAGCCGCACCGGTGAGGACGAAAAGAGCATTGCCGCCATCCGCACGTTTTTCGACAAACACCCTCGGGAGCTGAACCAGGAAGCCGCTTTCATCTTCCAGGAAGCCTACCGGCGGGTCTTCCAGCGGCTGGCGGCGGCCAACGACTACCCCGGCATCCTGGCGCGCTTCGAGGCCGACCGGGCGATTCTGAAGCGGGTGGAGAGCCCGGATCTTTTCCACGCGGCCGGGCAAGCCTACCTCCAGGCCCGGCTTTACCGCCAGGCCGCCGGGGCGCTTAAGATCGCCCATGATCTCTACCTGTCCAGCCGGCGTCCGCCGGAGCTGGCGTTTGAACTGGGGGTCGCGCTGCAGGCCGCCGGGAACCCCGCCAGGGCCCTGCCGCATCTGGAGGCCTTCCTGAAAGGGGCGCCCGAGGCGCCGCAGGCCCCAGAGGCCAGCTACCGCTGCGGGCGGATTTTGATCGCCGGCAAGGCCTACGACAAGGCCCTGGCCCGTTTTCAAACCGCCCTGGCCTCTGCGGCCCGGCCGCATGACCGGGGGCTGGCGCTGATGGGGATGGCCGAAGCCTACCGCGGGCTGAACCGCCCCCAGGCCAGCGTCGACAGTCTGGTTCAGGCCATCAACCACCTGGCGGCAGCCTCCGATAAGGCCTACGAGACCCTTTTCACGGCCTACCGCCGGCTGGGAGAGGCCTACCTGGCATTGGAGACCTTTGACGAGGCGGCCGATGCCTTGGCCACGGCCCTGAAGTTCACCGATCGGCCCGAGAAGTATCCGGACCTGCGTTTCCTCTTGGGGGAGGCCTACCAAAAGGCGGCCGCAGCCGAAAAGGCCCGCCTGGCCTTTGGTGAGGTTGCGGCCTGCGGCGATCCTTTTTGGGCGCGCCTGGCCGAGGAGGCCCTGCAGCGGCTGGCCATCGAGGGCCGGCTGGCGCGGGAGGCCTGAGGCGATGACGCCGGGAAAGAAACCGACGCCCCGAAGGCTGCCGATGATCCCCACCCATCCCCGGTCTGAAGCGCCATGACGTCAAACTGCCAGATTCTCGTCGCCGAGGAAAACCACCGGGAGCGGGCCGCACTGGGCCGGCTGCTGGAGGCCTGGGGCTATCCCGTAACTACTGCCATCGACGGCCATGACGCCCTGCGCAAACTTCAGGAGCAGCCGTTCCGGCTGGTGATCGCCGGCAACCGTCTGCCCGGGTGCGGCAGCCTGGAGGTCCTGCGCCAGGCCCTGGCCCAAGCTGACGCCCCGGCGGTTGTGATGCTTTCCGCTCAGGCCTGTGTGGATGAGGCCGTGGCCGCGATGAAAGCCGGCGCGCTGGATTTCATGATCAAACCGGTGGCGCCGGAGCAGCTCAAGGAACGGGTCGAGGGCGTCATGGGCACCGAGCGTCGAGACCCCGAGGCCGATCGCCGGCGGCCGCCGGAGCGCGCCATCATCACCCGTGATCCATCGATGCAGCGCCTGCTGTCCCTCGCCGAACAGGTGGCCGACAGCCGGGCGGCGGTTTTGATCCAGGGCGAGAGCGGCACCGGCAAGGAGCTCTTGGCCCGCTTCATCCACGCCCGCAGCCGGCGCCGGGAGGGGCCTTTCCGGGCCGTCAACTGCGGTGCGCTGCCCGAGTCCCTGCTGGAAAGCGAGCTTTTCGGCTACGAAAAAGGGGCCTTCACCGGTGCCGTGGGCCGTAAAACGGGCGTCTTCGAACAGGCCCAGGGCGGGACGCTGCTGCTTGACGAAGTCACCGAGATGGCCTTCCATCTCCAATCGCGCCTGCTGCGGGTGCTCCAGGAGGGCGAGGTGGAGCGCGTCGGCGGCAGCCGCCCGGTCAAGCTCGACGTGCGCGTGATCGCCACCACCAATCGCGATATCAAAGCCGCCGTGGCCGAGGGCGACTTTCGCGAGGATCTCTTCTACCGTCTCAACGTCATTCCGTTGAAGATTCCGCCGCTGCGGGCGCGAAAGAACGATCTGGCGCTTCTGGTGCGCCATTTCATCGAAAAATACAACGAGATTGACGGGCGATCCGTCAAGAATTTGACTGATGAGGCCCTTGCAAAACTCGCCCGGCTGCCCTTCAGGGGCAACGTGCGCGAACTGGAGAACCTGGTGCAACGGGCGCTGCTTTTGGCCGGCGGGGAGACCATCACGGCCGAGGACCTGCTGCTGGAGGAGGGCCTGCTGCCGGCGGAAAACCGGCCGCCGGAGGTGCCGGCGGCAGCCGGGACGGGCCCCGAGCCTTTGCGGGAGGCCGAACGCCGGCTGATTTTGGATGCCCTGGACCACACCGCGGGCAATCGCACCCACGCCGCCAGGGTCCTCGGGATCAGCGTCCGCACCCTGCGCAACAAGCTCAACGAATATGGGCAAAAGTCCTCCTGAGTCCGGCCTGACGGCGCCCACGGCAGGTGTGAATCGGCACAGGGATTGCTTTAAACCCCAAACGGACAGGGTGGCCGGCAAATTTTTCCGTGTCGGCCGCGGGATAATCAAAAGGAGGGCTCGGATGGCCGACATGTTCATCTTCGACGACACCACCCGGCTGCTGGGCAAGGCCATGGACGTCACCACCCGGCGGCACGCCCTGATCGCCGGCAACATCGCCAACCTCGACACGGTCGGCTACCGACCCCAAGACCTGGACTTCAAAAAGACCTTGGCCGCCGTCATGACCGAGGGCCGCCGCAGACTGGCGACCCCCCATGCCCGCCATATCCCGGCGGCCGAAACGGTCCGTCAGGTGCGCAGCAGCGTCATGGACGGCGACGCCGGTCCGGGGTTGGATTCGGTCAATATCGACCGCGAGATGACCCACCTGATGGAAAACAACATCCAGTACCGCAGCAGCGTCGAACTGCTCCTGCGCAAGATCGGTCTGCTGCGCCAGGCCATTACCGAGGGAGGACAATGATGGAGCTTTTCAGGGCGCTGAATGTCAGCGCGTCCGGACTGCACGCGCACCGCCGCAAGATGGACGTAATCGCCGAAAATCTGGCCAACACCGAAACCACCCGCACCGAAGCCGGCGGGCCTTACCGCCGCAAGATGGTGGTCTTTGAGGCCAAGCCGGCGGAAAGCTTTCGGGCGCTGCTCGACCGCCTGCGCGAGGACGCCGGCGGGGTGGCGGTCAGCGAGATCGTGCAAGCCAGCGACGCCCCCCGGATGGTGTACAACCCGGCCCACCCCGACGCCGACCCCGAGAGCGGCTACGTGGCCATGCCCAACATCAACCTGCTGACGGAAATGGCCGATATGGTGGTGGCCCGGCGATCCTATGATGCCGGTGTGACCGCCCTCTCAACCACCCGCGGCATGATGCTCAAGGCCCTTGAAATCGGGAAATGATCGGTTTCATCGGCCTGAAGGAGTTGCGTATGAACGACATCAGAATCGGGACCCCCGTCATGGCGCTGCCGCTTTCCGCCGGCGAGGCAACGACTCGGCCGACGGAAGGCTTCAGCGCCGCCCTCCAGCGCGCCATCGGTGAAGTCAACCAGTTGCAGCAGGCCGCCGACGGGGCGGCCGCCGCGGTGGTTCGCGGCGAAACCGGCATTCATGAAGGGATGCTGGCGATGGGCAAGGCGGATCTCTCCCTGCGCCTGATGCTCCAGGTGCGCAACAAGGCCATGGACGCCTACCGGGAAATCATGCAGATGTCGGTTTAAGGATTCCGGCAAGCGCCACTGCCCCAGCGCTCCCAATCCCGAGAGGTTATCGGCCGGCCGCTGATCTTCACTGCGAGGGGCCCGGCATCGACCCGATGAACCCCGGCACACCAATGGACCCGCCAGAATGAATACCGCCCTGCAACAGATCGTGCATCTCTTCAGCGTCATGCCCTTGTCGCGCAAGCTGCTGATGGCGGCCGTGGCGCTGACCGTCCTGGGGGGATTTGGCCTGATGTTTTTCTGGGCTAACCGGATCGAATACCAGCCGGTGTTTACGGGGCTGGCGGCGGAGGACGCCGCCCAGATCGTCGAAAAACTCAAGGAGCAGCGGATACCCTATCGGCTGGAAGGCGGCGGCAGCGTCATCCTGGCGCCGGCCGAGAGGGTCTACGACATTCGTCTCAGCATGGCCGGCTCGGGTATCCCCAAGGGGGGCGCGGTGGGGTTTGAAATCTTCAATCAAACCGAGTTCGGGACCACCGAGTTCGTTCAAAAGCTCAATTTCCAGCGCGCCCTGCAGGGGGAACTGGCCCGCACCATCCGCGATTTCAGGGAGGTCAGCGACGCCAAGGTGATGATCGTCATGCCCAAGGAGTCGGTTTTTGTGGAGGAGTCCCGGCCCCCCTCGGCATCGGTGCTGCTCAAGCTGCGCACCGCTCTCTCCCCGGAGAAGGTCAGCGCCGTCGTGCACCTGGTGGCCAGCGCGGTGGAGGGCCTCACGCCCGAGCGGGTCACGGTGGTGGACACCCTGGGCAAGGTGCTTTCCAAGGGCGGCGGCGAGGAGCACAAAGCCGGCTCGTCGGCCGCCGGGCAGCTGGAGTACCGCAAAAGCTATGAGCAGGAACTGACCCAACGGATTCAGACCATGCTGGAGCGGATCGTGGGCAAGGGCCGCGCCATCGTGCGGGTTTCCGCTGAGATGGACTTCGACCAGGTGGCCATCGACGAGGAGATCTACGACCCGGACAGCCAGGTGGTG
>JASFIY010000134.1:0-6154 GCA_050122415.1 Desulfobacteraceae bacterium | reverse complement strand
GGCCGGCAATTTTTTATGGGCGATAAACGACGGTGGGCACGGCGCCTTTATTTACGCTTTGGGACTTGACGGCCGAAGTTTGGGGCGGGTGGCGGTTTTAGGGGCTCAAAACCGTGACTGGGAGGGTTTGGACACCTTTTTTTGGCAGGGGCATCCAATGATCCTGATCGCTGATTTTGGAGACAACAAACAGGTGCATGATGCTCACACGCTTTACATCATAGAAGAGCCCCGCCTGAAAGGGCAAAGATACAGCGAATCGGCCGCCGTTGAAGTGGCTTGGCGGATTGTTTTTTCTTACCCGGGCAGCAAGCACGATGCCGAAGGTGTTGCCGTGGATGCCTTGGAAGGCAAGGTCTTTGTTCTGACCAAACGTGACAATCCGCCCCTGTTATTCGAGCTGCCCCTGAAGCCTTCATCCTCCAAGATCCCCGTGGTTGCGCGCAAGGTTGCCGCCGTGACGCGGATCCCACCCCCCACAAGGGAGGATCGGCGCCAGAAATACGGCCTGTTTCGATCCCAGCCGACCGCCCTGGATTTTTCCTCCGATCGGCGCCATGCCGTGGTGCTAACCTACAAGCATGCCTATATTTTCCGCCGCAGCAGATTGGAATCTTGGGAATCTGCGTTTAGCCAAAACCCCATGTTGATTCCGCTGCCGCTGCCCCAGGACCGAAGGGACTTGCGACAGCGAGAGGCTATCTGTTTCTCCCCCTCGGGAAAATCCCTATTTATTACCTCTGAGGGTAAGGGCGCTGGGCTGTTTGTATCGAAAGCCAGATAATTCTGATTGGATATGCCTTTTTGGTTTGAAAGAGGGGGAAGGCCGACATCCCTTTTTGTTTAACGATGGGCGGTCGAGAACGAGGCTTGCGTCTGAATGCCAAGACCACCTTCCCGGTTCTCGTGAACTGAATTAAATCCGATTTCCAAAACCTCCTGCCAGATCTTTCCTGGACTGAATTCCCCAATATTTCATGTACAAGTTGTAGGTGGTTTTTATCCGGTGACGGGGTTTTATGACGTAGCGGTGGAATTTGATGAGTTGCTTCAATTGGCGGGAATATGCCTGTAAGTCTTCGGTTTTCAATGGGTTGCGTTTCTTTAGCACAAGGAGATCCACCTTGGTGGCTTCCTGATGGGCCAGTTCAATGACTTCTTGAGATTCTTTTCTCTTAACGGCCTCAACGAACTCTTCGATACTGCCTTTCTTGGATATCATCGGCACCCCCCTGATATTAGGGCCTCGGCAAAAAATAATTCCACATCTTACTTGTCTTTTGGCCCGTCACCGGCGTTACATCCGCCGGCACATATCTCGATATGCGCCGGCGGATGTGCCTTGATGACGAACCAAAATCCTTCGCCATATTGTTGAATTATTTCTTGCCGCGACCCTTAACGCGCGTCGCATGGCACTCAAAAACCATTTTCAGAACTCGATCGGCTCCAGACGCCAGAAATAGCAGACCATTGCATTTTGTATTTGGAACACCGTGTTGGATGAGTTCTGCCGAACGGCTTCTTGGATAAGAACCCATGTTTTCGAGGGGGCACTAAACGGTGCCCCCCGCTTTTTTCTGGAGGCGCGCGATCCGCCCCGCAAACCCGGTCCGGGTGCCGTCATCCATGTCGTAGTCCAGCGCGGTGCGGCAGACGGCCACAGCCCCGTCGTAGTCGCCGTCTTCACCCAGGGCGATGGCCATCTGCTTGAAGACCGGAATCTGGTGCACGTTTTCGCCCAATTCGGCCTTCAGCGCGGGGAACAGCTCCGGAAAAAGCGCCAGATAGCGCCGGCCGTTTTCCAGCAGGACGGCGCGCAGCGACGGGTCCTCGCGCTGCCGGTAGGCCAGAGCGATGATCTTGCTCAACACAAGGTGCTGTTCAAGCGGCGCCACCGCCAGATCCGCGGCCGCCCTGAGCTGGTCGAGGTCCTCGGCCGCCAGCGCGGCCGCGACCGGGTCCGGCGACTCCTGGGCCTTCCCGGCCTCCCGGGGTCGCTGCGGGGCCGTCTGCGCGCCCGCGGCGCGCTTGCCCCTCCGATAGAGCCAGTGCAGGACGCCGCCGGCGATCGCAAAAGAGATCCAGTGCATATCAACCTCCCATGAAACAAGTTTGATGAAGCGGTAAGTCAAAAACCAGACGGTGTCGAAAAAAGTTCAAGCTCAAGGCGCGCAAATCTCGAGGAGTGAGGCGTACTTATGTACGCCGCAGCGACTTCGAGATGCAGCGCAACGCAGAGATTGAGCTTTTTGCGGAACCGTCAAGTTTAGCCGCCATGGGTGTAGCTCAGCAGGGTCGTGCCCATATAGAGACCCAGCAGCGCCAGCCCGAAGCTGCGCTTGAGATTGGCCCCCGAAAAATGAATGCCGGCCCGAAAAACCACCAGGATGATCAGCATTGCGGGAAAGAGGGTCTGAAAGAAATGCGGCGGGGCCAGCAGACCGGGCCGCGTCACGCTGGCCGCGGCCCCCGCCACGAAGAGGACGTTTAAAATGTCGGCCCCGATGACGTTGCCGATGGCCAGCTCGCCGGCGCCCTTGCGCACCGCTGCCACCGCCGTCACCAGCTCCGGCAGCGAGGTGCCGAAGGCCACCAGGGTGGCGCTGACCACCCCCTCGGGGATGGCCAGGCGCAGGGCGATGGCCTGCACGACCGGGATCAGCACGTGGGAGGCGGCCACCACCAGGGCGATGCCGCAGAGCAGTTTAATCATCGAACCCAACTGCATGACCCGCCCGGCGGACAGCGCCGGGCGCTGCACGGCCGTCTGCTCTTCGTCGCCGCGCGACCAGCGCAGGGAAAGCCAGAAGTAGCCGGCCAGCAGTAGCAGGAACAAGACCCCCATGAATTGGGGCAGCATCCCCCCCTGGAGAAAAATCTGGCCCATGGAAAAAAACGGGATGCAAGCCGCCACCAAGAGCAGGCCGGCGCAGAACTGCACCCACCCCTGGCGGTTGACCACCCGGCGGTCCAGCGGCAGCGGCGACCACAGGGTGGCCAGCCCGATGATCAGGCCGGTGTCGCAGATGATCGAGCCGACGGCATTGCCCAGCGCGATCTCGGGTCGCCCCTGGACTGCCGCCAGCACCGATACGGCCGCCTCCGGCAGGGTGGTGCCCAGGCTGACGATGGTGGCGCCGATCAGCAGGGGCGAAACCCCCAGCTGGCGGGAGACCCCCACCGCCTCGTCCACCAGCAGGTCGGCGCCCTTGCCCAGCACGACCACCAAAATCGCCATCAGCAGCAGCAGCACCGGCAGTGCCTGCTGCACCATCACCGACTGGATTCCGGTTTCCATCATGGTGTCCTCCTCGCGGGGGGTCCAAGGTTCGCCGTCAGCCGGCATCGGCCGCCAAGGCCGCGGCCGCGGCGGTACTCTCCCAGGGCAGGTCCAGTTCGGTTCGGCCAAAATGCCCGAAGGCCGCCAGCCTGCGAAAAAAACCATCCGGGTTGGCGGCCGGCAGGCGGCGCAAACCCATCCGCTTCAGGATTCCGACCGGGCGGAAATCGAAATGCCGCCCCACCAGGTCGGTCAGCGCCTCATCGCCGCCCGTGCCGCTGCCGAAGGTCTGCACCAAGAGCGTCACCGGTCGGGAGAGCCCCGGCGAATAGCTCAGGACCACCTCGCAGGCTTCGGCCAGACCGGCGGCGACGACATTCTTGGCGGCGTGGCGGGCAGCGTAGGCCCCGCTGCGTTCGATGCGCAGCGGGTCTTTGCCGCTGAGAGCCCTGCCACTGTGACGGCTGTACTCACCATAGGTGTCCACAGCGTTTTTGCGGCCGGTCAGGCCCGAATGGCGCGCCGGCCCGCCCGGGTACGGCCCGTTGGGGTTGATGCTGATGGCGCTGCGCTCGTCGGGCCGGATCGCCAATGCCTGGAATACCGGGGTGATGACCCCTTCCCGGATCTCGTCCAGCAGGCGCTTGGGGCTGGCCGGGCGGTCCTCCGCGAGGTCCAGCTCAAAGGTGACCGAATGAATGCGCACGGGGCGGTTGCCGGCGTATTCGACCCCCACCTGGACCTTGCCGTCGGGCAAAAGGCCGGCCGGGGCGCCGGTTTTGCGAAGTTCCGTCAGGCGCTGGGCCAGGCGGTTGGCGGTCCAGACCGGCAGCGGCATCAGGGCGGGGCACTGGTTGCAGGCATAGCCGAAAACGGTCACCTGTTTTTGGGCCGGGATCCGGTCGATCTCGTCCTCGCTCAGCAAACGTTCGTCGAAGCACTGCCGCTTTTCCAGCGGCAGCGCCTGGGGGTTGGTGAGAATGCTGCAGGTCTGGGGGTTGAAATCCGGCTGGCGGTAGCCGATTTGTTGGATGACCTTGCGCGCCAGGCGCGAGAAGTCGATGTTGGCATCGGCGGCGAAGCGCGCCGCGATGAACAGGATGTTGCTGGCCACGGCACATTCGGCGCGGACCGCGGCACAGGGGTCCTGGGCGAGGAAATAATCCACGATCTCGTCGCTGATCTGATCGCAGATCTTGTCCGGGTGGCCTTCGGTGACCGCCTCGGATATGAAGATGACGTTACGGTTCATGGCGGGCCTGCCTGGTTTCCTTGAGATATTCGTTCACGAACAGCGGCAGACCGGCGGCTGCCGCCACCACGGCCAGATCGGCGGGCCGAAGCGCGGTCAGCCCCAGGAAGCCGCGTACCGGCGGCAGGAAAAGGGTCAGGGCCTGCAGCGCCAGCGACCCGCCGATGGCCCACTTCAGGTGGGGGTTGGGCGGCAGGGGGTCGGGGCTGAAAAGCCCGCTGTGCTCCGATCGGCTGCTGTAGGCGTGCAGCAGCTGGCCGACGGTCAGGGTCTGAAAGGCCATCGTGCCGGCGCCCGGGCCGAGGCCGTAGCGGGCGGCGCCGTAGGCGAAGGCCGCCAGGGCGCCGCCGGTGATGCCCGCCGACTCGCCCAACATGGTTTTGAAGTCCCCGGCGGAGAACAGCGGCGCACGGGGGTCCCGCGGCGGCCGGGTCATCACGTCCGGCTCGGGGGCTTCCATGGACAGGGCCAGACCGGGGAAGATGTCCGAAATGATGTTGATCCACAGCAGCTGCATGACGTTCAGCGGGGTGCCGAGGCCCAGCGCCAACGAGGAGAACATCAACAGGATTTCACTGAGGTTCGTGGTCAGGAAAAAATGAACCGCCTTGCGGATGTTGCCGTAGGTGGTGCGGCCGTCCCGCAACGCCTGGGAGAGGATCTCGAGGTTGTCCTCCTCCAGGACCACGTCGGCCACCCCGCGCGCCACGTCGGTGCCCGAGCGTCCCATGGCGATCCCGATGTCGGCGGCCTTGAGGGCCGGCCCGTCATTGATGCCGTCGCCGGTCATGGCCACCGTCCGGCCGGCCGCGCGCAGCGCCTCCACGATTTTCAGCTTGTGGGCCGGGCTGACGCGGGCGTAGACGTACACTTGCCTGGCCAGGGCGGCGAGGGCTTCGGGGTCCAGCCGGCTGAGTTCGGTGGAGTCGAGAATCGTCAGCGGCTGACCCCCGGAAAGGTTCAGTTCCTGCGCCACCGCATAGGCCGTGGGACTCTGATCGCCGGTGATCATGACGGTTTCGACGCCGGCGCGGTGAAACATCTCGATCAGGCCGCGTGCCCCGCTGCGGATGGGATCGGCCATGGCGGCCAGCCCCAGCCAGGTGAGACCGCTGTCATCCTCCACGTCCGCCGGATTGGGCTTGAAGGCGAACCCCAACACCCGCAGGGCCCCGGCGGCCATGCGTTCGTTTTCGCGCTCGATGCGGGCGCGGTCGGCGTCGGCCAGGGGCAGGCGCCGGCCGTCGAACACCTGGCGGTCGCAAAGCGCCAGAACCTCCGGCGGGCTGCCCTTGACGAAGAGGACGCGCTCGTTTTCAGCGACACGGTGCAGGGTGCTCATGAACAAGCGGCTTTCGGAGCGGTGATTGACCGCCAGCAGGCGAAACTGCTTTTTGAGCGCCGCCACATCCAAACCGGCCTCGGCGGCCAACACCACCAGCGCCTTTTCGGTGGCCGACCCGTGGAGAACCGGCTGGCCGTCGGCCTGCCGTCCGTCCACCTTGACCTCGTTGCACAGCGCGCAGGCGTGCAGCAGGTGGGACAGGCTGCTCTTTGCCAGGCCCGCTTCCGAGGGGGCCGGCAGGGGGCTTCCCGGTTCCACGGCCATGCTGGCGCCG
>JASFIY010000133.1:0-6154 GCA_050122415.1 Desulfobacteraceae bacterium | reverse complement strand
GTTGTACCTTGGAATTGTCCAACATGCCCGGATATCTTCCGTTGCCTGCAGGTCTTTGGCAGTCCAGCCGGAAATGGCTGCTGGCCGCTTGCCTGGCCGGCCTGCTGCTGCCGCCCGGCCTGCCGGCGGCCACCCTGGAAGGGTTGAAAACCCTGATCGGCCCCGAGGACGCCGCCCTGGTGACCGCCCCCGACGGCCGGGTGCTGCTGGCGGCAAACGCCGATCGGCAGCTGGTGCCGGCCTCGATCCTGAAGGTTCTCACCGCTCTCAGCGCCCTGCATTACCTGGGACCGGATTTCCGCTTCGAGACCGATTTCTACCTGGACCCCGACGACAACCTCATCGTCCGCGGCTCCGGGGACCCGCTCCTGGTGTCCGAAGTCCTGGCCGCCATCCCCGCCGCACTGGCCCCCAGGCTCCAGCGCTTCAACGACCTGGTGCTGGACGCCGGTTTCTTTGCCCAGCCGCTCCGGATCCCCGGGGTTTCGACCTCCCCCCAACCCCACGATGCGCCCAACGGCGCCCTGTGCGTCAATTTCAACACCGTCGCATTCGAAACCGTCAACGGGCGGCTGGTCAGTGCGGAGCCCCAAACCCCGCTGATCCCTTTCGCCGCCGCGCGCATACGGGCCTCCGGCCTGAAGCACGGCCGGATCGTGCTCTCGGACCGAAACCAGGACCACCTTCGCTACGCCGGCCACCTCATCCGCCACTTTCTGCTGGCCGGCGGCATCCAGAGCCACGGGGCGGTGCGCATCGGCCGCGCCGACCCGGCCACCCGGCGCCTGGTCTACCGCCACAGCGCGGCCCACCCCCTGACCGGGGTCATCGCCGAGCTCCTGGAGCACTCCAACAACTTCATCGCCAACCAGTTGACGGTGGTCATCGGGGCCGCCATCGCAGGGCCGCCGGGCACGCTGGCCCAAGGGGTCCAGGCGACCCGCGCTTACGCCGCCGAGGTGCTGGGGTTGGGTGACCTCAAACTGGTGGAGGGCTCCGGAATTTCGCGCCAGAACCGCATCTCAGCCCGCGAGATGGACCGCGTGCTCGCCGCCTTCGAACCCTTCCGCAACCTGCTGCGCCGCGAGGGCCGGGAGTATTACAAGACCGGCACCCTCAGCGGCATCCGCACCCGCACCGGTTACATTGCCAGCGCTGCGGGCGGCTGCTACCGGTTTGCGCTGCTGATCAACACCCCCGGCCGGTCCACCGACCGATTCATGCAAGGCCTTCTGGAGCGCCTGAACTGACCGGCGGTTCAGCGCCTTCACGGGGGCCTGGGGAAAAGCGCTACCGGGTTGGTTGCCAGGGGCCGGGCCAAAACCGGCGTCAGACGGGAGCGGGGCGGCGGATGCGGGGGATGGGACGGCGGGGGCGTGACAATCAGCCGCTCAGGAACCCATGCGGCTGGGGTCCTTTTCCTTGGTGATCGATGCGTAGGCGCTGTGGTTGTGGATGGACTCGAAGTTCTCGGCGCTGACGGCAAACCAGGTGATGTTGGGGTCTTCGTTGAGGGCCACGGCGATGTCCCGCACCACGTCCTCGACGAATTTGGGGTTGTTGTAGCCCCTCTCGGTGACGCACTTCTCGTCCACGCGCTTCAGCACCGAAAACACCTCGCAGGAGGCGCAGCGCTCCACCAGCTCGATCATGTCCTCCAACCAGATGAACTTCTTGAAGCGCACCCGCAGACGGACCTTGCCGCGCTGGTTGTGGGCCCCGCCCTCGCTTATTTCCTTGGAGCAGGGGCAGACCGATGTGATCGGCACGATCACCTCGGAGATCAGATCGATTTGACTCTGGGGATTGCTGGAGCCGGTGATGCGGCAGGTGTAGTCCATCAACCCGGGGGAACGGCTGACCGGCGAATACTTCTCGATGAAGTAGGGAAAGGTCACCTCGACATGGGCCGATTTGGCGTTCAGATGCTGCTTCATCTCCTCGAGAATGACCAGGAAGCGCTTGAGTGAGATCTCGGGAAGAAAGATATCCAGCATCTCGACGAACCGGCTCATGTGGGTGCCGCGGTACTTGTGGGGCAGGTCCACGTACATGTTGATGTTCGCGACGGTGTGCTGAATCCCCTCCCGCCGGTCTTTGACGACGATGGGGTAGCGCAGGTTCTTGATGCCGACCTTGTCGATCGGGATGTTGCGGTAGTCGCGCTGGTTTTGGGTGTCTTTCATGATGGACGGGCCGGATATAGGGCTTTGATGGCACCTTTTTTTCAGCGAACCGCAAGCCGCCGGCCTCAGGGTCCGGGCGGCGCTTTCAAGAGGTATTCGGGCCTCACATGGTGCATGGCGCGGAAGATGTTTCCCTTGATTTTGCGGTTCGAACGGTAGAGGCGGTCCAAAAGCCCCTTGATTTCCCCCCGTCTGGAGGTCCGGGCCGACGGGCAGGGGTTTTCAAAAACCGGGAACTTTCGGCTGCCGGCGAAGCGCCGAATCAAATCCTCGTCGGCGAAAGCCAGCGGCCGGATGATCTCGAAGCGCCCACCGAAAAAGGGCTGCAGCGGCTGCATCGTACTGACTTCACCCGCGTAGCAGATGTTGAGGAAAAAGGTCTCGATGATATCGTCCTTGTTGTGACCCAGCGCCAATTTGTTGCAGCCCATTTCATCGGCGATCTCGAAAAGGCGCTTGCGCCGCAGCCGCGAGCAGAGGAAACAGGGGTTTTCGCGATTTTCCGGGCTGTGCCCGCGTGGTCCGTAATCGGTCTGCTCAACCCGCAGCCCAAGCCCCAGGGAGGCGCAGAAACCCGCCAGTTCACCGTTGAAGCCGCCCCCGAAGCCCGGATCGATATGGGCGGGGAAAATCTCGTAGGTGATGGGCACCCGCCGCTGGCGCTCCTGCAGGATCCAGATCAGCGTCAGGCTGTCCATCCCGCCGGAGACCCCGACCAGGACCCGGTCACCGTCGGCCAGCATCCCGTAACGATGAAGAGCTTTGCCGACGGCCCGGTTGAGCGCCTTGAAGTTCCCCCCGGCCATCGGCTCCTCCGCTCAAAAAACTATTTTTCGACAGCTTCGGAATCTTTGTGGATAAATACCTTACCGGCGGCAATTTCCCGCAGGGACACGACGATATCCTCGTTCTTGGGGGAACTCACCAGATACTCGGACCCTTCCCGAATTTGGCGCACCCGCTTGGCCGCCATGTGCACCAGAAGGAAACGGTTGGGCACCCGCTTCATGCAGTCTTCAATAGTGATTCTCGCCAATTTTTTCACCTATTTTCAAAAACTTGGTTATTTACCATAAAACCGATACTTCACTTTCGGAACACAACCAACAAACATTACAGAATTTCCACCAGTTCGTAAGAGCGCTTGCCCCCCGGGGCCAGGAGGAGGATCTCGTCACCGGGTTTCTTGCCTAAAATGGCCTTGCCCAGCGGCGAGGAGATCGAAATCTTGCCCCGGTCCACGTCCGATTCTTCCGGCCCGACCAGTTGGTACTCCACCGCTTCAGCGGTGTCAACGTTTTCCAGCAGAACCCGGGTGCCGAAGACCACCCGATCCTTGGGCAGTTGGGCCGGGTCGATGATGTCGGCGCTGTTGAGCTTGAAATCCAGCTCGCTGATCCGGCCTTCGATAAACGCCTGACGGTCCTTGGCGGCCTCAAACTCGGCGTTTTCGGAAAGATCGCCGTGGGCGCGGGCCTCTTCGATGGCTTTGATGTTCTGGGGCCTGTCAACCGACTTGAGACGCGCCAGTTCTTTTTTCAGGGCTTCATAACCTTCGCGGGTGATGGGGATTCTTTGCAATGCACTGCTCCTGGAAATAAATTGATTCGACTATCTCTTTCAAGCGGCCCCCGCAGCCGGCTGCGCTCCCCGGCCGGGTGCGCCGCGGCGGCGTCCCGCCCTTGGGGGCTCAGAGGTATTTTTCGGCCAGCACCTCGGCGATCTGAACGGCGTTGGTGGCCGCGCCCTTGCGGATATTGTCCGCCACGACCCACAGGTTGATGCCGTTGGCGACCGATTCGTCCTGGCGAATGCGGCCCACCAGGGTCAGGTCCTGGCCGGCGGCATCGATGGCCAGGGGGTAAAGATTTTGTTTGGGGTCGTCGACCACCTTGACCCCGGGAGCCGATGCCAACAGGGTGCGCACATCCGCAGCGGTGACCGGCTTGCGGGTTTCGACGTTGATGGCCTCGGAGTGGGCGTAAAAGACCGGCACCCGGACCGTCGTGGCGGTGATGGCGATGGTGTCGTCTTCCAGGATCTTGCGGGTTTCGTTGACCATCTTCATCTCTTCCTTGGTGTAGCCGTTGTCGTAGAAGACGTCGATATGGGGCAGGCAGTTGAACGCGATCTGATGCGGATAAACCTTTTTTTGGACTTCCATGGAATTGAACAGCGCCCGCGTCTGATCGGAGAGTTCGTCGATGGCCTTCTTGCCCGTACCCGAAACGGCCTGATAGGTGGCGATCACCAGCCGTTTGATACCGTATTGGCGATGAACGGGGTTGAGGGCCACGACCATCTGGATGGTGGAGCAGTTCGGGTTGGCGATGATACCCTTGCGGGTGTATCCCGCCACGGCATGGGCGTTGACCTCCGGCACCACCAACGGCACCTCGGGGTCCATTCGCCAGGCGCTGGAATTGTCCACCACAACGCAGCCGGCGGCGGCCGCGACCGGTGCGAATTTTTCGCTGGTGCCGCCGCCGGCGGAGAAAAGCGCGAGGTCAAGACCCTTGAACGACCCCTCGGTCAATTCCGCGACGGCGATCTCTTCGCCGTGGAATTCGAGCGTGCGGCCCACCGACTTGCGGGTGGCCAGCAAGGTGAGGGATTTGACCGGAAAATTGCGTTCCTCCAGGCAGGCAATCATCTGATTGCCGACGGCGCCGGTGGCACCGACCACAGCGACATGGAACTCTTTACCCGACATGGCCTGACTCCTGTTGCGAATAAAAAAGGTTTTGAAACGGCCCGGCCCGCCAAAAGGTAAGGGTTGCGGCAATAAATAATTCCACAATCTGGCGCCTAATTTTAGTTCGTCACCCAGGCCCATGCGCCGGTGCGTATCGGGACATGTGCCGGCGGTTGTAACGCCGGTGACGGGCCAAAAGACAAGCCAGATGTGGAATGTTTTCTTGCCGAGGCCCTCAAATGGGGAATCGCTGCAACGGCTGATGCCGGCGCCGAAGGCCCCATTTGTCTGCTCCGGGCGATGGCGGCGGCCCGCCGGCCTTCAATCACGGGCGAGGGACCGAGTTCAGCGGTTGCCTGCAAAACCCAACACGGTGGTTCCCGCCCGCACCTTGTCGCCCACCGACACGGACAGTTCGGCCGCCGGCGGCAGGTAAAGGTCCAGACGCGAGCCGAAACAGATGATACCGAAGCGCTGGCCGCGCAGCATTTGCTGATCTTCGCGGACGTAGCAGATGATCCGGCGCGCGATGAGCCCCGCCACCTGCACCACGCACATCCGCCACCCCGATGGGCTTTCCAGCCAAAGCGCGTTGTGCTCGTTGTCCCGGGACGCCTTGTCCCGGTGGGCAGCAAAAAACTTGCCGGGAAAATAGGCGATTTTTTTGACGGCGCCCTCGATCGGAGAGCGGTTTACGTGCACGTTGAAGACAGACATGAAAATGCTGACTTTTTTGCACGGCCCGTCATAGAAAGGCGTCTTTTCCACGACCTCGGCAACGATCACCTTGCCGTCGGCCGGCGACACGATAGCGGCCGGCTTGGAGGGAATCACGCGGTCCGGATCCCGGAAAAAGAAGCAGACGCCCAGGGTCGCCCCAAGACCCAAGAGGGCCGGCAGGACAAATTCCAGCAGGGCAAGGATCGCGGTAATGAAAGCCCCGGCGAGAATTATGGGCACGCCCGCCTTGGCAATCGGAAAGGCCACCTGCCCCGGGGGGTCGGACCAGCTGTAGTCATCCATGGGGAAGCATCTTGTCAAAGGAATTTGCGAAAAGCGACCAATCGGCTAAAAAAAAACAGGCCGCCAGGGTGGCCAGTTGGTGGAAGATATCCGAATAATTCCAAAACGTCAACGAAAAGACCGTTTGGCGCTATGGAATGCAGGCCTCAAGCCAAGCGCCCGGCCGTTGGTGTGCGGTGAATCTCCGCATCCGATTTTCGAATGTAGATCGGCCGGAGATTTTCCAGGGGCCTGGTCTTGCCCTCGGCCA
>JASFIY010000132.1:0-6159 GCA_050122415.1 Desulfobacteraceae bacterium | reverse complement strand
CGGCTGGCGGCCTGAAGCGCCGTTTGGCCGTCGACCATCATCGGGTGACCTCCAACACCAGCCGCTCCAGCCCGTTCTGGATCCCCTTGCGAAACGCTTCCGGGTCGTCCAGAAACATCACATGCACATACAGCGTGCGGCGATCTTCGGCCAGATCGATGCTGAGGGTCCCGGGGGTGAGCGAAATCAGGTTGGCCACCAAGAGGATCTCCAAATCGCTTTGGGCGCTCAAGGGGATGCCGACGATCCCCGGACGGCTGATGTGCCCGGGGGTCACGACGTCCCACAGCACCCGCAGGTTGGACCGTACCAGCTCCACCAGAAAATACGCCAGCAGGCGGGCGGTTTTGGGAACCCGCTGAAAATAGCGGGTTTCACCGTAAAGGGGGCGGGTCAGCCACAGCGCCAGGTAACCCAGACCGAAGCCCACCAGCAGCCCGGAGAGGGTAAAGCGCCCCTGTACCCCGATGAAGCCCAGCGCGATAAAACCGTTGATGAAAAAGAGGTTCACTGCACGCTCCCCAGAACGCTGTTGACGTAAAGGCTGGGGTCCAACAGCTCCTCGGCCGCCAGCCGGGCCATCTGGAAAAGGTGCTCGGGCGCCAGTCCGATCAGAACCGTCAACGCCGCCAGGGCCGCGACGGGGGCCAGCATCCAGGCCGAAACGCGACTTGGGCCGTCAGCGGCCGGGGGAGCGGCCGCGGCCTTGGGCTTCCAGAAGGCCTCGTTCCAGATCTTGGTCATGGAATAAACGGTCAGCAGACCCACCACTGCCGCGACCCCGGCCAGGGCGAAATGGCCGGCATCCAGGCTGGCCCGGATCAGGATCATTTTGGCCCAGAACCCCGAGAGCGGGGGGAATCCGGCCAGTGAAAAGGCGGGGATGAAAAACAGCAGCGCCCCGAGCCCCCGGCTGCGGTAAAGCCCGCCCAGCTCCCCCAGCGCGAAGGAGCCGCCCCACTGGCGGATCAGCCCGCTGATCAGAAACAGATTGGCCTTCACCACGATATGGTGCAGCAGATAGAACACGGCACCGGCCAGGGCCAGGGGGGTCAGCAGCCCCAGGCCGAGGACCATGTAGCCCACCTGGCTGATGATGTGAAACGAGAGGATGCGCCGAACCTCGCTGTGGGCCGCGGCACCCAGCACCCCGGTGATCATGGTCAGCGCGGCGGCCGCCAGCACCAGGTTCTGCAGCCCGTTGCCCTCAAAGGGAAACAGCAGGGTGAAGGTCCGGATCAGGGCGTAGACGCCCACCTTGGTCAGGAGACCCGAAAAAATGGCGGATACGGCCACCGGCGGGGTGTGGTAGGAGGCCGGGAGCCAGAAGAACAGCGGGAAGAGTCCGGCTTTGATCCCGAAGGCGGTCAGGAAGAGGACCGATACGGCCGCCACCTGGCCGGCATCGGCGGCCGCCCGCAGCTTGAGATGCAGGTGGGCCATGTTGAGGGTTCCGGTCATGGCATAGATCAAGCCCAGGGCGGCCAGAAACAGCAGCGTCGAAATCAGGTTGATGACCACGTAGGTCACGCCGCCGGCCAGCTGCGCGCGGGTCCTGCCGAGCACCAGCAGGGCGAAGGAGGCCATCAGCATGACTTCGAACCACACGTAGAGGTTGAACAGGTCGCCGGTCAGAAATGCGCCGCTGATGCCCCCCACCAGGATGTGCAGCAGCGGATAATATCCCCGTCGAAGGCAATCCGCATCGATCTCGGCCCGTGAATAGAGGCATACGGCCCCGTAGACGACGCCGGTGATCAGGACCATCAGCGCGCTGAGGTGGTCCGCCACCAGGGCGATGCCGAAGGGCGCCGGCCAGCTGCCCACGTTGAGCACGGCGATGCCTTGATGGTGGACCCGCTGGAGCAGCATGCCGCCCAGGGCCAGGTGCGCGGCGGCGCCCAGGAGCGCTGCGGCGCTTTGAAAATGGGGCCGCCGGCCGGCCGGCAGCGAGAGGGCGGCGACGGCAAACGGAACGATGATCGGGGCTGCCAGCAATCCGCTCAAGGGCCCACCTTTTCGGGCGCCGCAGGACCCGCGGCGGGGGCTTCGGCATCGTTCATATCTTCGGTATTGACGGTCCCCAGCTCCTGGTAGGTTTTGAAGAACAGAATGAAGACGAAAACCAGGAGCGCAAACCCGATGACGATGGCCGTCAGGATCAACGCCTGGGGCAGGCTGTTGGCGACCGCGCCTGCCGGGGCCTGCGCGCCTTCCGGAATCAGCGGCGGGCGGGGGTTTCCCGGCCGGCCGGCGGCGAAAATGACGAGATTGACGGCGTTGCTGGCCAACACGAGTCCGAAGATGAAGCGCACCAGATGTCCGCCGAGCATCAGGAACAAACTGGCGGCCACCATGGCGCCGCTCAGCAGGGCGAGGACGGTCTCCACCTCAGGTTTCCTCCAGACCCAGAACCAGGGTCAAAATGGATCCCAGAACCACCAAAAAAACGCCCAGATCAAATATCAGGGGCGTGCCGACGGTGGGGGCGGCGGAGCCCGCCGGCCACCACAAACCGGTCAGGAAGGGGCGTCCGGTCACCGCCCCCCAAAAGCCCGCGCCAATGGCAATCCCGAGCCCCAGCGCCACCAGCAGCAGGGGGTCGATCCGCAGGGCGCGCCGCACCGGCTGGGATCCCTCGGCGATGGCAAACAGCGAAAAACCGGTCGCGGCCACCAGCGCGGCGGAAAAACCGCCGCCCGGGGCGTTGTGGCCGCGGAAAAGGAGATAGACGGCAAAAACGAGGATCAAGCCCACCAGAATGCGATTGGCCACCTGGAGAATGAACGAAGGCATGGCCGCTGTCTACCTCCTTTCCCCGGCGATCAGGGCGAAGCCGGCCAGGCCCGCGGTGGCGACCACAACGATCTCACCGAGGGTGTCCAGACCCCTGAAATCCACCAGGATGACGTTGACGATGTTGCGGCCGTGGGCCGCCAGGTAACTGTGGTGCTCGAAAAAATCGGTCAACTGCCGATCCAGGACGCCGCTGGTGGCCGCCACGCAGAGCGCGGCGACCAGTGCCCCGGCACCCAGCGCCACCAGGGCATCCACCCAGCGCCCGGGCGATCCGTTGCCGGCCTTTTGAGCGAGCGGCGGCAGTCGCAGCAAAACGATGGCCACGATGATCAGCGTCAGGGTCTCCACCAGCAGCTGGGTAAGCGCCAGATCCGGTGCGCCGAAGACCAAAAAGACCAGCGCCACACCGGAGCCGACCACCCCCAGGGCGCAAACCGCCATGATCCGGCTGCGGGAGGCCACCACAACCCCCACCGCGCCCGCCATGAGGGCCACCAGCAGCCACTGCCAAAAAGGCAGGGACGGCAGGCGCGGCGCTGGGAGGGGGCCCTGGGCGTTCAGGCCCCAGACACCGGCTGTGGTCAGGGTGAAAACGGTCAAAATCGTCAGCAGGTAGCGGTGCAGCGAGCCGTTTTGAATGAACCCCGTCAGCAGCGCCGCGCTTCGCGCCGTGGCGTCCATGGCCAGGGTGTAGAGGCCATCGGCGGTGACGGGCATCCCGGCCGCCAGGGCTGCGACCCGGTAGCGGACGGGCCTTCTGACCAGGTAAAAAGCCGCCCCCAAAGCGAGGGTCAGGATGCTCAGCAGCAGCGGATCGTTGAAGCCGTGAAAGAGCTTCAGCCCGGTGTTTTCGGCAACCGGGTTGATCGCCGAAACGGCCGGCGCCACCAGCCAGCGGCCGACCCAGTCGGGGATGATGCCGAATATCAGGCACAGCGACCCGATCACCGTCGGCCCCAGCCACATCCAAACGGGGGCCTCATGGGGCGGGACGGGGGTCGGCCGCACCTTGCCTAAAAACGGGCGGATCAAAATCGCACCCGCCACGGCGGTCATCAGGGCGTTGGACAGCACCACCGCGGAAGTGGCGAAGGTCGGAAAAACCTCCTCGGCCAGGGCCCCCTCGTACATGATCTCCTTGCCGACGAAGCCCAGAAAGAGGGGAAAGCCGGCCATGGACAGGGCCGCCGTGGCGGCGCCGAAAGCGGTGGCGGGCATCGTGCGGATCAGCCCGCCGATACGCTCGATCTCGCGGGTCCCGGTTTCGTGGTCGATGATGCCGACAACCAGAAAAAGCGCCGACTTGTAGAGGGAGTGCACCAGCATGAAGGTGACGGCGGCCGTCAGGGCCGGGGTCGTCTTGCCCCCCAGAAACATCGTCAGGATGCCCAGGGCCATGACGGTCGTGTAGGCCAGCAGGCGCTTGAGGTCGGTCTGCCCCACGGCGAGCACGGCGCCCAGAAGCGCCGTCACGCCGCCCACGATGACCAGCGTGCCCATCCAGGCCGTGGTGCCGCCGAGAACCGGGTGCATGCGGGCCAGCAGGTAGATGCCGGCCTTGACCATGGTGGCCGAATGCAGAAAGGCGCTGACCGGGGTCGGTGCGCTCATGGCGTTGGGCAGCCAGAAATGAAACGGGAATTGGGCGGACTTGGTAAAGGCCCCGAGAAAGACCAAGGCGAGAATCGGAAGGTAAAAGACGTGCCCCTGAATGACCCGGGCGGACGCGGCAAGTGCGGAGAGCCGGTAAGTGCCGGCGAGCGCACCGATCAGCAGGAACCCGATCAGCAGCGCAAGCCCCCCGGCACCGGTCACCAGCAGCGCCTGGCGCGCGTTGCGGCGGGCGGCATCGTTTTCGTGGTCAAAGCCGATGAGCAGAAACGACAGCAGCGTCGTCAGCTCCCAAAAGACAAACAGCGTGATCAGGTCGTCGGCGAACACCACGCCCAGCATGGCCAGCAGAAACAGGTGCAGAAAGACGAAGAAGCGCGTGTAGTGCGGTTTGCCCCGCAGGTAGTCGGCCGCAAAGAGGACCACGAAAACCCCGATGCCGCTGACGATCAAGCCGAAGAAGACGCTCAACCCGTCAAGGGCGAAGTCGGCGTTGACCCCCAGGCTGGGTGCCCACATCCATGACAGGTAAGCGGCCCCGCCGCCGACCACCGCCGGCACCTGCAGGCACAGCCCCGCGAACACCGCCAGGGGCAGCAGGGCCGTCATCCTGCCGGCAATCACGGAATTTGTTTCCTGCATGGCGTTGCGACCTTGCTGCGGCGCAACCGGCGCCGGCAAGCCCTTGAGGTCCTGGCGCCGCATTCGGGGGGGTCGGGCGGCTCGGGCAAGAAGCGCCCGTCTGCGCCCGTTTGCGGTTCGCCCAAAGGGCCCCTTCCCTGTCGCTCAGCGGTGATGGGGCGGTGGGGTGGCGGGGAAAGCCAACCGCGGCCAAGACGCCACGCGGCATTTTTTTGCCGAGACCCTTGGACCTGGAAACGGCTTTTAGGACTGTGAACGGACCCTTTGGATATGCCAAAAAGGGGCGTGGGTGTCAATCCCAACCTCGTCGGCGCGGCGGCCAATCCCATGCGACGGGCCGAAAAACCGAGATCGCCGCGCCGGGCGGCGAAAGCCGCCGGGGGCTTCGGCCAGGGGGCCGCGACACGGCCGGCACCACCCCCGGGACAATGTCCAACCAATTTAATTTATTGACTAATTATTTTATTTTTGAAATACCCGGGCTGTTCTTGAACCTCTTTTGCTTCTTTTTCCGTGGTGCCATGAAAGACAACCGCCGCCAGTCCGTCGCAAGAATCACCGAAACAATCCGCGGGATTGTCGACCGAATCACCTACCACAACCCCGACAGCGGATGGTCGGTGCTGCGGGTGCTGCCCTTCGACAATCCCCACCAGCAGGAAACGGTGATCGTCCATCAAACCAAGGTCTTCGCCGGCGCCACGATGGAGTTTCACGGGTCCTGGACGGTGCATCCCAAATTCGGGCGGCAATTCAAGGCCACGGCAGCCTTCGAGAGGAAACCGGCAAGCCTGGCGGCCCTGGAAAAATATTTGGGATCGGGCCTCATTGGTGGGGTCGGCCCCAAAACGGCCAGGAAGATCGTCAGCCATTTCGGGGACCAAACCCTTGAAATCTTTGAAGGGGATATCGCGCGACTGCAGGAGGTGCGCGGAATTGCCCAAAAAAAGCTCCACACCATCAGCGAAGCCTGGCGCGCGCACCGGGCGATCCGTGACGTGATGATGTTTCTTCAATCCCACGGGATCAGCACCCTCTTCGCCGTCAGGATCTACAAGGCCTATGGGGACAACGCGATCGCCTACGTGACCCAGGACCCTTACCGTC
>JASFIY010000131.1:0-6161 GCA_050122415.1 Desulfobacteraceae bacterium | reverse complement strand
CGCTGGTCGAGCTGGTCAAGTCGCTTCTCAAGCTGGGGATCATCGGCGGGGTCGGTTACCTGGCGGTCGAAGGCCAAAGCGCCGGGATGTTGAGCCTCTACGACATGAGCCCCAACGCCATCACGGTTTTTATCCTGGGGGCGGCCCTCCGGCTTTTTCTCTGGGTGGGGGTGATCATGGCGCTGGTGGCGGCGCTTGACTACGGGTTCCAGCGCTGGAAGTTCGAGCAGGACCTCAAGATGACCAAGCAGGAGGTCAAAGAGGAGGCCAAACAGGCCGAAGGCGACCCCCAGATCAAGGCCCGCATCCGCAGCATTCAGCAGCAGGCGGCCCGCAAGCGCATGATGCAGGCCCTGCCCCAGGCCGACGTGGTGGTCACCAACCCCACCCAGCTGGCCGTGGCCATCAAGTACGACCCTCTCAGCATGGGGGCCCCGCAGGTGGTGGCCAAGGGCGCCGGATTGGTGGCGGCCCGCATCCGGCAGCTGGCCGACGGCTACGGCATCCCGGTGGTGGAGAACAAGGCCTTGGCAAGAAATTTGTATAAGACAGTCGAGCCCGGCCGTGAGATTCCCTCCGAACTCTACCGGGCGGTGGCCGAACTTCTGGCCTACGTATACAGACTCAAGGGCAAATCGAGCCGATAACCCCCGGGACCTCCCGGGTGCAGGGCGAGGCCGACCGCCGTCAAACCGCCGACAGGCCCCGCCGACAATTTGGCGCCCCCGATGGGGAAGGCCGACCCCCGGCAGACTGAAAGGCATCCCTACCCATGGAGATCAGCGCAGGAAACAAGTCGATACCCGCCGGCCTGCCCAGGGAGGCCGGCGATATCGGCATGGTCCTGGCCGTGATCGGCATCCTGCTGGCCATGATTCTGCCCATCCCCGCGATGCTCCTGGATTTCTGTCTGGCGCTGAACGTCACCATCGCCGTCATCGTGTTGATCAACACCATGTATGTGGCTTCGCCGATGGACTTCGCGATCTTTCCCACCCTGCTGCTGGTCCTGACCCTCTTTCGGCTGGCCCTCAACATCGCCTCCACCCGGCTGATCCTTCTGCACGGCAGTGAAGGCCCGCTGGCGGCGGGTGCGGTCATCAAGTCCTTCGGCAGTTTCGTGGTGGGCGGCAACTACGTCATCGGGATGGTCATTTTCGTGATCCTGGTGCTGATCAACTTCATCGTCATCACCAAGGGCTCCGGACGGATCGCCGAGGTGGCGGCGCGCTTCACGCTGGATGCCATGCCGGGCAAGCAGATGGCCATCGACGCCGACCTGAACGCCGGGATCATCGACGAAAACGAGGCCCGCGACCGGCGCAAGGCCATCGCCCGGGAGTCCGAGTTTCACGGCGCCATGGACGGGGCCAGCAAATTCGTCCGCGGCGACGCGATTGCCGGGATCATCATCACCCTGATCAATATTTTCGGCGGGTTCGTGATCGGCGTGGCCCAACAGGGCATGTCGATGGTCAGCGCCGCCCAGAACTACACCCTCCTGACGGTCGGCGACGGCCTGGTGTCCCAGATCCCGGCCCTGGTCATCTCCACCGCCGCCGGCATCCTCGTCAGCCGGGCGGCCTCCGAAGCCCGCATGGGCCGGGAGTTCAGCCGGCATATTATGGCCAACACGACCCCCATTTATGTCGGCGCCGGGGTGACCTTCCTGCTGGGGCTGGTGCCGGGTTTGCCGGCGGGTCCGTTCATGTTTCTGGCCGCGGTCCTGGGCGGTTCGGTTTACCTCTTCGACCGCAAGCGCAGCGCCGAAAGGGACCTGATGCCGGTCAAAGCTGAAGCCGCCCAAGCGGCCGAAGCCCCGGGACCCGAGGATGTGGAACATCTCCTGGCGCTCGACGTGATGGAACTGGAGGTCGGCTACGGCCTGATCCCGCTGGTGGACAAAAACCAGGACGGCAGCCTGCTCAACCGCATCCGGGGCATCCGGCGCCAGTTCGCCAGCGAAATGGGGATGGTGATTCCCCCGATTCACATCCGCGACAACCTCAAGCTCAAACCCCCCGAGTACCGGGTTCTGGTCAAGGGCGTCGAGCTGGCCCGCGGCGAGGTGATGGTCAACCACCTGCTGGCCATGGACCCCGGGGATGTGACCCAGAAGATCACCGGTATCCCCACCACCGAGCCGGCCTTTAACCTGCCGGCCCTGTGGATTCCCGGCGAAAAGGAGGAGGACGCCAAGTTCGCGGGCTACACCGTGGTGGACAACGCCACCGTCGTGGCCACCCACCTGACCGAGGTGCTGCGCAGCAGCGCCCCGGACCTTTTGGGGCGCCAGGAAGTTCAGCACCTCCTCGACACGCTCGCCAAAACCAGCCCCAAGGCCGTCGAGGAGCTTGTGCCGGCCCTGTTGCCGTTGGGCAGCGTGCAGAAGGTGCTGCAGAACCTGCTGCGCGAGCAGGTCTCCATCCGCGATCTGCTCACCGTGGTGGAGACCCTGGCCGATTACGCGCCCCTCAGCCGGGATCCGGATCTGCTCACCGAGTACGTCCGGCAGAAGCTGGCGCGCCCCATCGTGGGGCCTCACGTTCAACCCGACGGGGTGCTGCCGGTGATCACCGTCGATGCCAAGGTCGAGGACCTGCTGAACAAGGGGATCCAGCACACCGAGCACGGCGCCTACCTTTCGGTGGAGCCGGGGGTCATGGATTCCGTGGTGCAGGCGGCCAAGAAGGCCGTCGGCGCGGTCAGCGAGATGGGGCTGCAGGCGGTGATCGTGTGCTCACCGGCGCTGCGGCGGCATTTCAAACGGCTGCTGGCGCAGGCTTCGGTGAACGCGATGGTCATCTCGCACGCCGAAATCATCCCCAACATTCGGATTCAGTCCCTGGGACGGGTAAAACTCTAACGCCATGGGTGTCCGCAACTACAAGGCCAAGAGCATCGCCGAGGCCCTTCGACGGGTCAAAGCGGATTTGGGCTCCGACGCCCTGATTCTCTCCACCCGCCAGGTTCCGAGAGGGGTCAAAAACCCATACGGCTGCGATCTGTTCGAGGTTTCCGCGATTTCTGCCCAAGAGGCGCCCGCAGCCGCCGAATGCGACCGGGCCCGGGCCGCCGTCCTTCTGCCGGGCGCCGACAGCCCACAGCCGGAAGGCGGTGCGCCAGCAGTCGGTGAGATGGACTGGCTGGCGCTGCAGAGCCAGCTCGTGGGAATCCGCGAAATGCTGGGCCTGCTCAACATCAACGGTGGGCTGCCCGACACGATTATGGCGCATCCCCAGTGGCTTGGCCCTTACGCACGGCTGGTGCGCGCGGGGGTTTCGGCCCCGCGGGTGTGCGGCGCAATCCAGCTCCTTTGCGAAGCCGGCGCCCCGCCCGACCCCGCGGGTGCCGCCCGGCGGATCATGGCCGAAATCCTCAAGCCGATCCGCACCTGCGCCCCCTTTGCGGCCGAAGCCGGCACCCCGCAGTTCGCCGCTTTTGTGGGGCCCACCGGCGTCGGCAAGACCACCACGATCGCCAAGCTGGCGGCCGAACTCAGCCTCAAGGCCAAAAAGCGGGTGGGGCTGATCTCGGTGGACAGTTTTCGGATCGGCGCCGTGGAGCAGCTTCGGACCTATGCCGCCATCATGGGGCTGCCCTGCCTGCCGGCCTTCTCGCATCAGGACCTGAGGCTGGCGGTCGAAAAAATGGAGCGCCAGGATGTCGTCCTGATCGACACCGCCGGCCACAGCCATCTCGACGGCAAGCGGATGCAGCAGTTGCAAGCGCTCTTGGGAGTGCCAGGACCGATCACCAGCCACCTGGTTCTCAGCGCCGCCGCCAACCGCCTGGACCTTCAGGAGGCTGCGGCGCGCTTCGCCGTGTTCAAGCCTTGCTCCTACGTGTTTACCAAGCTGGACGAAACCCGGCAGCGCGGGGCGATCATCGATCAGGCCGAAACCCTGCGGCTTCCGATTTCCTACATCACAACCGGCCAGCGGGTGCCGGAGGATA
The DNA here is from genome assembly GCA_050122415.1 of Desulfobacteraceae bacterium. Taxonomy (GTDB): domain Bacteria; phylum Desulfobacterota; class Desulfobacteria; order Desulfobacterales; family JAABRJ01; genus JAABRJ01. Next base: position 2,204 of record JASFIY010000131.1, on the reverse strand, counting down.
TTCATCCGGCCACCCGCCAGACGATTCTGCGCCACATCTTCGACACTCCCGGCGAAGCGCCATGAGGCCGCCGCGGGCTGCCCGCCGCGGCTGATTGTCGATTCCCGGCCCTGTGCCGGAAGCAACGACCCTGAAAGGGAGACCCCAGCGTGGATCAAGCCAGCAGCCTTCGAAAAATCCTTTCCACCAAGGCCCGCCAAACATCGCAGCGCTTGACCCCCTCGGCAACCGCTGGTCCCGCACCTGGGGCGTCCGTCCCACGGGCCATCGCCGTGACCAGCGGCAAGGGCGGCGTGGGCAAGACCAACATCGTCGGCAGCCTCGCCCTGGTGCTGGCCGGCCGCGGTCACAAGGTGCTCATCCTGGACGCCGATCTTGGCCTGGCCAATATCGACATCATTTTCGGCGTTCACCCGAAATTCAATATCGGACATGTGCTCGACGGTGAAAAAACCCTCTCGGAGATCATCGTCGAGGGTCCCGCCGGTGTCCAGATCGTCCCGGCCGGCTCCGGCTTCACCCACCTGACCCATCTGACCGAGGGGCAAAAGCTCAACCTGCTGGGGGAGTTCGAGGCCTTCGGCAACGCGCTGGACGTGATGCTGATCGACACAGGGGCCGGGATATCCTCCAATGTCCTCTATTTCAATCTGGCGGCGGACGACTGCATCATCGTGGCGACCCCCGAACCCACGGCCATCACCGACGCCTACGCCATGATAAAGGTCATGTTTTTGCAGCACGGCACCCGCCATTTCCAGCTGCTGGTCAACATGGCGGCCAGCGAGCAGGAGGCCAAGGCTGTCTACGCCAGCCTGGTGCAGGCCGCCGAGCGCTTCCTCAACGGGGTCGTGATTCATTATCTGGGCATGGTACCCAGCGATCACAGCGTCACCCGTGCGGTGCGAGACCGGCGCATCGCCGTCGACGCATTCCCCGAAACCGCTTGGAGTCGTGGCATCAACGCCCTGGCCGACCAGCTCATGGATGCGCCGCGGCGCCAGAACACCGACGGCAACATCAAGTTCTTTTTCAAACGCTTCATCGAGTTCCGCGTCTGACCGGGTGCGGGGAAAGGGCCAGCCCCGGGTCAACGCGGTTTGATGGGTCGCGAAAATATTCGATGGAAACCCCAACTGGGCAAACGGTGCGATGATGACGACAAAATTTGCGTATGCAAACGGCGGAAACGACCAGTGTTACTTCGATGAAAAAGAACGCGAGGCCTTGATCGTCAGGTATGCCCCGCTGGTCAAGCGGATCGCGGGGCGGATGGCCATGCGGATCCCCTCCAGCGTTCTTTTCGATGAACTGCTGAGTGCGGGCTGTCTCGGTCTGATCAATGCGGTGGACCGGTTTGACCCCGAAAGGGATGTCAACCTCAAGACCTATGCCGAGTACCGGATCAAGGGGGCCATCCTGGATGAGCTGCGGCGGATGGACTGGTATTCGCGGTCCATGCGGAAGAAAATGCAGCGAATCGAAAAAGCGCTGGTGGCGGTGGAGGGCCGCACCCAAAGGCCGGCCGAAGCCCAGGAGATCGCCGAGGAATTGGGCATCGCGCTGGAAGATTACTTCAACACGCTCTCCGACATCCATCGGGTATCACTGCTCAGCCTGGACGAGTTCATCAAGGATGAGGCCAATGACGCGGTCTCCAAAAAATCCTTTCAGGAAAGCATCCGCAGCGCGGACGACCCTTCCGAAAACGTGGCCAAGGAGGAACTCAAGCGCGTGATTGCCCAGGCCATCAAAACGCTTTCGGAAAAAGAGCAGATCGTGATCTCGCTTTACTACTACGACGAGTTGACCCTCAAGGAGATCGGGCACGTTTTGAGCCTCACCGAGTCCCGCATTTGCCAGATTCACGCCATGGCGGTGATCAAGTTGAAGATCCGCCTCAAGAAATACTGCGCGATCTGATGGCCCCCTGGACCGCTTCCGGTATTGGTGGGGGCTTGCGGGAAAACGCCTTTTTAAGCCGGTGATCCCCAGCCATGAGCGCTAAGACCACACCTCCCGACATTCCAGAGTACGTTTCCCAGGCGGACATCGACGCGCTGCTGCAGGGCCCCGGGACGGCGGGGGTCCCGGCGGAGGAGACCGAAAGGCCGCAGCCGGCGGCGGCCGATGCCGACGAAGCGGCGATCTCCCAGGCGGACATCGACGCGCTGCTGCAGGGCGCCGGGGTGGCGGGGGCCGCG
>JASFIY010000130.1:0-6170 GCA_050122415.1 Desulfobacteraceae bacterium | reverse complement strand
AAATCCGCCGTGACATCGCCGTCAAACGGGCCTACCTGGGGGGCAGCCTCGATGCTTGAAGTCGACGAAATCCACGTCTACCGCGACGGCAGCTACATCATCCAGGGCTTGAGCCTGACGGTCAAGCGTGGGGAAATCGTTTGCCTCCTGGGACGCAACGGCGCCGGTAAGACCACCACCATCCGCAGCATCGCCGGCTTCACCCCCCCCGCCCGCGGCACGGTGCGCCTGGACGGCGCGATTATCAGCGGGGAGCCGGTCTATGCCAACATCCGCCGCGGCATCGGCTACGTGCCCGAGGAGCGCCGCATTTTCTCGGACCTGACCGTATCGGAAAACCTGGAGGTCGCGCTGCTGCCCCCGCGCAGCGGGCAGGCGCCGTGGCCCCTGGAGCGGCTCTTCGAGGTATTTCCCCTGCTGGTCAAACTGCGCGGCCGCAAGGGCGGCGAACTCAGCGGCGGCGAGCAGCAAATGCTGGCCGTGGCCCGGGCCCTGGCCGGCAACCCGCGGCTGCTGCTGCTGGACGAACCCTGCGAAGGCCTGGCGCCGGTGATCGTCGAAATTTTAAGCGAGATCATCCTCGGGCTGAAAGCAGAACTCGCCATTTTGCTGGCCGAGCAAAACACCCACTTCGCCCTCAATATCGCCGACCGCGGCTACGTCATCGACAACGGCCGCATCCAGCACCACGGACAGGCCGCCGAACTCAGGCGCGACCGCACCATCCAGGAGCGCTACCTGGCAGTCTGATGCGGTCTGCATCCGGCTCCGGGCCTCCACCCTGCGGGCTATTTTTGCCCGAACACCCCGCATAACCCCAAGGAACGCCGTTCGGGGTCCCGCAGGCGGGCCCGGGTGCGTTTTCCGATGTTGAATTGGACGAAGGGGGCGGAGAGGCTTCAGCCGCTGGCCTTGGCGCCGGCGGCGGCGATCTGGCTGAAATAATCCCCGAAGAAGCGCTCGATCACCAGGCGCGCATACTGGCCGGCGCGGGTGCCGATATACTCTTCGTGGGCCACCACCACCGAGATGGCGATTTTTTCCGAGCCCTTTTTCTCCTCGGCAAACCCCACAAACCAGTCGAAGCGCAGTTCGTTGCTCCGGTTGCTGATGCTGCCGGTTTTGCCGCCGATATTGAGCTGGGAAAGCACCCGGTGGCGCTGATGGCCTCGGAACACCTTGCGCGAGGTGCCCCCGTGGACCGTGGCCTCCATCAGGCTGTTGACAATCTTGGAGGCCGCAGGTGAGATCGCCCGTCTGAGCGGCTGGCGCTGCCGGTGGTAGAGGGTGCGGCCGCTGGCGTCGCTGATCCGGTCCACCACCGCGGGGGCCACCATCTGCCCGCCGTTTAAAACCGTCGCCGCCAGCAGGGCGCCGTGCAGCGGCGAGATGATCGTCTGGCGGTTGAACCCGCTGGCAATCTCGGCCCACTGGTAGGGTTCGTCCGAAAAGGAGACCGTGCTGGGGGCCAGGGGGATTTCGAAATCGATCGGGCGGTTGAAGCCGAAGGCCTCGGCATACTGCTGAAGGGCGTCTTTGCCCAGAGTCCGCGCGCCGAGCTTGCCGAAGACCGGGTTGACCGACTGGGCGAAGGCGTCCCGGAAGGTGATGTAGCGGGTGTAGCGGTTCTGCTGGTCCTTGAGCTGGGACTTGTAGAGGGTGTACTTGCCGCCGTTGAAGCTCAGGGAGGAGCCGGGGCGGAAGCCGAGCTTTTCCACGGCGGCCGCGGCCGTTACGATCTTGAAGATGCTGGCGGCCGGAAAGCGGGTTTCGATGCAGGGGTTGGCGCTGGCGGGGTTGTCCTTGTCAAAGCCGGCCATGGCCAGCAGCCTGCCGGTGGCGGGCTCCATGGCCACCACGGCGATGTAGCGGCAGTGCCGACGATCCATGCGCTTGAGCAGCTGGGTCTGCAGCTGGGGGTTGAGGCTGGTTTCAACGGTAAAGCGCCGGCCGTCCATTTCAAAGGGAAAGGCGGCCTCGGTGAGGTTGATGAAGCGGCCGGGGTCGAGGAGAACCTGAAGATCCGCCTTGGTGAGCACCGGCGAAGATTCGACGGCCGCCGGTTGGGCCGCAGGCGCCGGGGAAACGGCCGCCGCCGGGGGCGGGCTTTGGGGCTTTGCGGCCGGCGCCGGGGCCGGCTCTGGGGTCGGTGCGGCCGCCGACAAGGGGGTCGGCGGCGGGGGCGGCAGCGGCGAGCTGTCACTGCCGCTGAGCCCGGCCGTCAGCCCGTAAATCACCACCAGCAGCAGCGGCAGAAGGGCCCAGAGGCGCCGGGTGCGCCGCAGCAGCCGACGCAGCCGCCTTTTGCGCTGCAGTTGGTCCTGATAGACTTTCCAGCTGGGTGTGTGGGTCATCTTTCCCTGGTTGACGGTTGGGCTGAAATTCAGGGCTGCCGGCGCCGAAGGCCGCTTATCGCACCCCGCTGCCGGGCTTCATGGGCCGGTCGACCGTCAGGACCGCCCCCCGGACGTCATCCACGGCCGCCAGCAGCATGCCGCGGGAGAGCACGCCCATCAGCTTGACGGGCTTGAGATTGGCCACCACCACCACCTGTTTGCCCACCAGCTCCTCCGGCGTGTAGCTGGCGGCCATGCCGGCCACGACGGTGCGCTTTTCCCCCAGATCGATTTCAAGCTGAAGAAGCTTCTTGGCCTTGGGAACCGGCTCGACCCGAAGGACCGTCCCCACCCGCAGGTCCACCTTGGCAAAATCCTCGAGGGTGATTTCCGGCTTGAGGGGCGCGCCGGCACCCGGCTCACCGGCGGGATTGGCGCCGGGGGCGTCGTCCTTTTTGCGCTCGATCCGCGGAAAGAGGACGACGGCCTTGGGCAGCCGGGTCCCCGCCGGCAGATAGCGCCACTGCAAGAGGGTTTCCAGCTCGTAGAAGGGCGCCTCGGGGTCCAGCCCGAGGTGCCGCTGCATGGTCCGGGCGGTATCGGGCATCACCGGGTAGATCAGACCGGAAATGACCCGCAGCCCCTCCAGAAGGTTGTAGAGCACGGCGGCCAGCTGCTTGTGGGTCGCCTTTTTTTTGGCCAGTTCCCACGGGGCGGTGACATCGACGTACTTGTTGAGCTGGTTGACAAACTCCCAGACGGCGGTCAGCGCCTTGTGGAAAACGAAATTCTCCATCTCGTTTTCGTAATCCGCGATGACCCGCGAGGCCTCGGCGCCGATCCCGGGCTGGAGCTCCTTTTCAGCTTCATGATCGACTTCCGGGACCACGCCCTTGAAATATTTGTGCACCATCGTGACCACCCGGGAGAAGAGGTTTCCCAGATCGTTGGCCAGATCCGAATTGATCCGCTGCACCAGGGCGTCTTCGGAAAAATTGGCGTCCAAACCGAACACCATCTCCCGCATCAGAAAATAGCGGAAGGCGTCCAGCCCGTAGACGTTCTTGAGCTCCAGGGGTTCGACCACGTTGCCGAGGCTCTTGGACATCTTGCTCTGGTCGACGTTCCAGTAGCCGTGCACGTTGAGGTGCCGGTAGACCTCGATGCCGGCGGCCTTGAGCATGATCGGCCAGTAGATGCCGTGGGGCTTGAGGATATCCTTGGCGACCACGTGCTGGGCCACCGGCCAGAATTTCCTGAAGAGCTCGCCGTCCGGGTAGCCCAGCGCCGAAACGTAGTTGATCAGCGCATCGAACCAGACGTAGGTGACGAAGCCGTCGTCAAAGGGCAGGTTGATGCCCCATTGGAGCCGTGACTTGGGCCGTGAGATGCAGAGGTCCTCCAGCGGCTCCCGCAGAAAGGCGAGCACCTCGTTACGGTAGCGCTCCGGCCGGATGAAATCCGGGTGCTGCTGGATGTGATCGATCAGCCACTGCTGGTATTTACCCATGCGGAAGAAATAATTGGCCTCTTTGATCACCTCGGGGGCCGCGTCATGGTCGGGGCATTTGCCGTCCACCAGCTCGCGCTCGGTGTAGAAGCGCTCGCAGCCGAAGCAGTAGAGCCCTTCGTACTCGGCGAAGTAGATGTCGCCGGCATCGTAGATTTTTTGCAGGACCTGCTCCACCACCGCCATGTGACCGGGTTCGGTGGTGCGGATAAAGCGGTCGATGCCGATGTTGAGCTCCGGCCACAGCCCTTTGAAAAGCTCGCTGATCTGGTCCACGTAAGCCCGCGGGCTGAGGTTTTCCCTGCGGGCGGCACGCACGATTTTATCGCCATGCTCGTCGGTCCCCGTCAGAAAAAAAGTTTCCCTGTGCCGCATGGCGTTGAAACGACAAACCACATCGGCCACGATGGTGGTGTAGGCATGCCCCAGGTGCGGCCTGGCGTTCACGTAGTAAATCGGGGTTGTAATGTAAAAGGGGCCGTCCATTCGCTTACTCCTTGCGCTTCTTGGGTGCATCCCATTGGATCTGGGAAAGCGCCGCCTCGACTTCGGTTCCGTCCTGCAGCCGCAGGGTCAAGCGCTGACCGAGCAGGTTGTGGCGGATGACCTTGGCCTTGTCGTTTTGGTAGACCACTGTTTTCCCGATTTTGGGGAACCCCTTCCTCAGCTCCTGGTAAACCGGGTTTTCGTAGGTCAGACAGCACATCAGCCGCCCGCACAGGCCTGAAATCTTGGTGGGGTTGAGGGAAAGGCTCTGCTCCTTGGCCATCCGGATGGCCACGGGCTCGAACTTTTCCATGAAGAGCGCGCAGCACAGCTCCCGGCCGCAGCGGCCGATGCCGCCGCACATCTTGGCCTGGTTGCGAATGCCCACCTGCCGCATTTCGATTCGGACCCGAAACTCGCGCACGAGCATCTTGACCAGCTGCCGGAAATCCACCCGGTCCTCGGCGGTGAAAAAGAAGGTCAGTTTGCTGGCGTCGAAAGTGCTCTCAACGTGAAAGAGATTCATCTTCAGGTTGAGCTGCTTGATGCATTGCAGGCAGAAGACATGGGCTTTTTGGCGGGTTTCGAGATTGCTCTGGCGCTGCTTGAAATCTTCCGGTCCGGCCAGCCGGAAAACCTTCTTGAGCGGTTTGGCGACGGCATCATCGGCCAGCGGCGCCGGCGGGATGGCGACGGTGCCGAACCCCAGGCCCTGCTCGGTCTCCACGATGACCCGGTCGCCGTGCTTGAGGACAAAGGCGCCGCTGTCAAAATCGTAGACCTTGCCGGCCGGTTTGAATCTTATTCCGACAACTTTTTTCATGGTGAGTCACACGTTCATATCGGCAGAGCCGGCGGCGGGCCGCAACGGCTCATGTCGGGGACTTGTCGCTTCCAGGCCCCCCGGCGGCTGCCGGCAGGCGGCCCGCCAGCTGCAGCATCAAACGCTCCAGCACCAGGCGGTGATTGAGGTTGGCGGCGATTTGCCTTTGGGCGCCGGCAACCGCCTGGATGCGCTGCAGCAGGGCCTCATCGGGCAGCCCAGCGGCGGCCCTGCCCACCAGCGCCGCCTGGTCCTGGTTGATCAAGCGGCCGGGTGCGTGCCGAAAAATCAGCAGGTCGCGCAGCCAGGCAACGATGAGATCGAGCGCTTCAGGGATCCAGTCTTTATGGGCGGCCAACTTTTCGGCCACCGCCAGCAGGGTGCCCAGCGGGCGGCTGCCCAGCATCTCGGGCCGGTCGAGCCCGATGGCCGCGATCAACCAGCTGCGGCGGGCGCGCCAATCCTCCTGGCTGCAGCGCAGGGCGCGGGTCAGGCTGCCGCCCGAAAGGGCGGCGGCGAGGAGGGCGGCATCCGGGTCGACCCCGTGCCGCTCGGTCAGCAGGGTCTGCAGCACGCGCCGCGGAATCGGGCCGAAGCGCAGCTGCTGGCAGCGGGAGAGGACCGTCGGCAGCAGGTCGCCGGTTTGCGTGGCCAGCAAAATCAGCACGGTGCGCTCCGGCGGCTCCTCCAGCACCTTCAACAGGGCATTGGCGGCCTCGGGGTTCATGGCCTGCGCATCTTTGATGATCACCACCCGGGTGCGGGCCGCGTAGGGCTTCATGGCCAGGGTGGCGCAGAGCTGGCGCACCTGGCCCACCCGGATCAGCGGCCCCTCGGGGGCAACCGTGAGCAGATCGGGATGCTGACCGGCCTGCAGACTGCGGCAGGGGCGGCACTCCCCGCAGGGCCCCTCCCCGGCCGCGGCGCTGCAGTTCAGCGCCATGGCCAAGAGCGTCGCCGCCCGGGCCTTGCCCACCCCCTCGATGCCGCAAAAGAGCAGCGCATGGGGCAGGGC
>JASFIY010000129.1:0-6173 GCA_050122415.1 Desulfobacteraceae bacterium | reverse complement strand
CCCGGCGCGGGGCCGCGGCGGCGGGATACAGCCGCTCGGACCTCACCCAAGGGTCGCAGACCCGGCGGAATGCCGGCGGACGGGGAAACGGGGGGCTGTTCATGCCCGCGCCGCCGGACGGCACAGCCGGCGCAGTCCAGGAAAGGAAGGCATGGCTGATTTAGCGGGCAAAACGATTGTCATCACGGGCGCCAGCCGCGGCATCGGCCGCGCCATGGCGCTCCGTTTCGCCCGGGACGGCGCCAACATCGTGCTCGCCGCCAAATCGGTCAAGCCCCACCCCAAGTTGGCCGGAACTCTGGGGGAAACCGCTGCGGCGGTCGAGGCGGCGGGGGGACGTGCGCTGGCGGTCAAGACCGACGTGCGCTACGAGGATCAGGTCGAGGCGATGGTGGCGGCGGCCGTTGCGGCTTTCGGTGGGATCGACGCGCTGGTCAACAATGCCGGGGCCATCAGCCTGACGGGGGTGGAAAACACCCCGCCCAAGCGCTACGATTTGATGCAGCAGATCAACGCGCGCGCCGTATTCGTCTGCTCCCGGGCCGTTTTGCCGCACCTGAAGCAATCGGACAACCCGCACATCCTCAGCCTCTGCCCGCCGCTCAGTTTGGCGCCGCGCTGGCTGAAGGATCACGCACCCTACACGCTTTCCAAGTACGGCATGACACTGCTCAGTTTAGGCATGGCGGAGGAATTCAGGAAATACGGCATCGCCGTCAACTGCCTGTGGCCGCGAACGATCATCGCCACCGCCGCCATCGAATTTGCCGTCGGGGACCGCAGCACCCTGCGGCACTGCCGCAAACCCGAGATCATGGCCGATGCGGCCCACGCCGTCCTGATCTGCCGGGCCGGGGAGCTGAGCGGCCAGTGCCTGATCGATGAATCATTTTTGCGGGATTGCGGGGTGAGGGATTTCAGCGTCTACGCCAACGATCCCGACTTCGCGGATCAGCCGCGCCTCGACCTGTTCATGGTCGACTGAGGCTTCAGCGGGCCATCGTCCCCATCGCCGGCGCAAGGCCCCCGGCTGCCACCGAAGCGGGAGCCGAGACCGCCCGACCCGCAATCGAATTGAAACCGAGACCGATCTCATTCCGATCCCATCCCACCGCCTGCGCCCCCCGCGGAAAAGGAAGGGCCACCGGAGCTTGAAACCCATTGGAGTTACAAATTATGACAGTGGAAGATGATGCCCATGAAGAAAAACCCCGTGCCCCAAAACCCGATTTCCTGACCCCCACCCGTTTTGACCAACTCGACATTCCGCCCCAGCTGCAAGCCGGCCTGGAAAGCGCCGGCTATACCCGCTGCACCCCCATTCAGGCCCAGGTCTTGCCGGTCTCGCTGGCCGGCCGCGACGTGGCCGGCCAGGCGCAGACCGGAACCGGCAAAACCGCTGCGTTTCTCGTAACGGTGATGACCCGGATGATGAGCTTTGAACGCAAACACCCCGACCTGCCGGCCGCCCTGATCGTGGCCCCGACCCGTGAACTGGCCCTTCAGATCCACGAGGACGCCGAGATGCTGAATCGCGAAACCGGCTACCGGATTCTCTCGGTGGTCGGGGGCATGGAGTATCGCGAGCAGGCCGAGGCGCTGAAGAAGGGGGTGGACATCGTCATCTGCACCCCGGGGCGGATCATCGACTATCTCAAACAGGGGGTGTTTCAACCCAAGGAGATCCGGATCGTGGTCATCGACGAGGCCGACCGGCTCTTTGATCTGGGGTTCACCCAGGACATGCGCTACCTTCTGCGCAAGCTGCCCCACTACGAGAAACGTCAGTCGATGCTCTTTTCCGCCACCCTCTCCTACCGGGTGATGGAGCTGACCTACGAGTACATGAACCAGCCGGAGTTCATCGCCATCACCCCCGATCTGATGACCGTCGAGGGCATTCGGCAGTCTCTTTTTCACGTCGGCAAGGAGAGCAAACTCTCGCTTCTGTTGGGGCTTTTGGCCCGTGAAGCCTGGGAGCGGGTGCTGATCTTCGTCAACACCAAGTCGGGGGTCGAATGGCTGGCCTGGAAGCTGCAGGGCAACGGGCTGCCGGCCGAGGGGATCACCGGCGACATCCACCAGCGCAAGCGCCTGCGCCTGATGGAGGAGTTCCGGGACGGCCGCATCAAGATCCTGGTGGCCACCGATGTGGCCTCGCGCGGGATCCACGTGGAGGATATCACCCACGTCATCAACTACGACCTGCCCCAGGACCCCGAGAATTACGTCCACCGCATCGGCCGTACCGCCCGCGCCGGCAAGACCGGGGTGGCCCTCTCCCTGGCCTGCGAGGATTATGTCCTGCACCTGGAGCCCATCGAACAGATGCTGGGCAGCGCGATCCCGGTGGTGTGGCCCGAGGACGACTGGTTTGCCAAGGATCAGGCCGGCCCCCGGCCGGCACGCAAACGGCCGCGGGAAAAACGCGACGGGCGGGGCCGAACGGCCGCCAGGGGGCCGCGGCGCGCCGGCCCTCGAAAAATCAAGAACGGCGTCCCGAAAGTTGAGGCCGAGGCGCCTAGCACCGAAGCGGTCGCGGGCCAGGCGCCGGCCGCCGGGAGGGCCAACGGCAGGCCGATGCGCAAAGGGCGGCGCGAAATGGAGGCCACCGGGGTCTTCAAATTCGGTCTGACCATCGCCAAAACCGACGCCCCCGCCGCGGCCGAACCCCCGTCCGAAGAGGCTGCGACCGCTGCCAAAGGTGCCAAGCCGACCAAAAAACATCGCCCGCGGCGGCGGCGGCGCAAAAAGAGCCCGGCGGCGGCTACTCCTGCGCCAGAGCCGCAAGCAGAAGCGGAATAAACTTGCGGTTGGCCCTGGGAAAGGGGTAGGCGTCGATCTCGTTCGGCCGCACCCAGCGATAGTCCGCCGGGCCGTTGAGGCGCACCTCGCCGGCCATGAAGCGGCAGGTGAAAACGTCCATTCGGATCCGAAAATGGGTGTAGGCGTGCCGCACCCGGGTCAAATGCTCCAGAACCTGAACCTGGAGGTTGACCTCCTCGAAGATCTCCCGGACGCAGGCCTCGGCGGGGCTCTCCCCCGGCTTGAGCTTGCCGCCGGGAAACTCCCACAGCCCCCCCAGCAAGCCCTCGGACTTGCGGCGGGTGATCAGCAGGCGGTCCCCCCGGCGCACCACCCCCACGGCGATGTGGTGCAGCGGCACCGCCCGCGGCTGCCGGCGTTTGGGGTACTCGGCCACCCGTCCGGTCTGGAATGCGCGGCAGGCCGCCATCAGCGGGCAGCCGCCGCAGTCCGGCCGACGGGGGGTGCAGACCAGGGCGCCGAGTTCCATGACGGCCTGGTTGAACTCCCCCGGGCGCCGGGTGTCCAGCAGTTCCTGGGCCAGGGCCCGGAAGCGGCGCTGCGCCGCGGGCTGGTCCACCGGCAGGTCCAGGGCCTGCAGGCGCGCCAGCACCCGCTTGACGTTGCCGTCCAGGACCGCATAGGGCCGTTGGAAGGCGATGCTCAGAACCGCCGCGGCGATATATTCGCCGACCCCCGGCAATTTCCGAAATTCCGCATAGCTCTCGGGGATCCTGCCCCCGTAAACCCGGTCCACCTCCCCGGCGGCGCGGTGCAGATTGCGGGCCCGGGCGTAGTACCCCAGGCCCTCCCACAGCTTCAGCACCTCCTGCTGCCGCGCCCGGGCCAGGTGGTGCACATCCGGGAAGGCCGCCACGAAGCGGTGGTAGTAGGGGATCACGGTCGCCACCTGGGTTTGCTGCAGCATGACCTCGGAAACCCAGATGCGGTAGGGGTCGGCGTCTTCGCGCCAGGGCAGGCGGCGCCGATGGGTCTCGTACCACGTCAAAAGGGCGTTTCGCAACGCTTGCATGGGTCGGTTTTTTCCTTCGCAGCGGCGATTGCCGGGTTTCAGGAGCCGTAGTAAAGCCGATAGTAGCGCCGCGACGCGCCTTCGGGGTCGCCCAGGCGGCGGTGAAAGAGGTAGCCCCCGCACAGCCGCAGCACCAGCCAGACCTGGGGGCCGAAGGGCCCCCGCACCCATCTGCGGCTGGAGGCTTCGATCCCCTCGGGCAGAAACGCCAGCCGCCCGGCCTCCTTGAGGCGCAGGGCCAGTTCCACGTCCTCCATCAGCATCAGTTCCGGGAAACCGCCGATGGCGGGCAGCACCGAGCGCACGAAAAACTGCCCCTGATCGCCGAAGGCGATGCCGCTCAGCCGGGTACGCCAGTTGTTGAGCAGCACCAGCAGGCGGGTCGCGGGTCGGCTGCGGTCAAAGGCCATCGCCATCGCCCCGCCCACCAGGGAGCCATCGCGGTTGAGGGCCCCCAGCACACGGCCGGCCGCGCCCGGTTTCAACAGGCAGTCGGCGTGCAGCACCAGCACCACCTGCCCGCGGGCGCCGGCGACCCCCGCGGCGATCTGGGGCCCGCGCCCCCGGGGCGCGGCCACCACACGGGCCGCGGCGCGGCGGGCCCGGGCGACGGTGTCGTCGCCGGAGCCCCCGTCGGCCACGATGACCTCGCAGATCTCGGGCGCGTTCGCCAGGGCCTCCAGGCAGGCCGCCAGCCGGCGGCCTTCGTTCAGGGTCGGGATCACCACCGAGAGGGTTGTGAGCGGTTCCCGACGCGGTTTGCACCATTTCCAGGGTCTGATCCGGGGCCAGACCAGGAGCAGGACGAAAGGCCCGTACTGCAGCCATTTGAGCCGGTGGATTTCCTGGAAGACGCCCGTGGCGTATTCCACCGCCAGAACCGGGAAGGTGGCGGCCGCGGCGGCCTGCAGCCACAGCCAGGCCGGGGCGGCCAGGAGCGCCGCAAAAGGGGCGACGAGACTCAGGTACCAGGGGTGCACGGTGGGCATGCAGAGCAGCATCCAGCCGCAGGCATACAAGAGGCTGCGGTTGCGGTCCGGGACCACCAGAAAGATCACCACCAGCCCCGCGGCCAGCAGGCCGGCGGCGGCCGCCAGACTGCCGGCGGGGCCCAGCAGGGGCCTGAGGAGGGCCGGCAGAAAATCGTTGTAGTGCATGGCGGCGCCGAAGACCGTGAGAGAGCCGAAAAGACCGCCGCCAGCAGCTGCAAACGGGATAAAGGCGAGGCACGGGACCAGGGCCCAGAGGCTTTGGCGAAGGCTGCGGCGGGTGATCAGAAAGGGCAGCGCAACGGCCGCCAGGTATTTGACCATGACCGCGCAGCCCAGGCAGAAAAACCCGCTGCGGTATCGGCCGGCGGCCGCCAGCGCCACCCCCAGAACCAGCGGCAGCACCATCAGGCTGTCCAGGTGGCCCTCGCCGGCGATAAAGACCAGCAGCAGGGGGTTGGCCGCGTACCACAGCAGCCGCGCCGCCGGCAATCCCGCCTGCCGCAGCAAAGCCGCCAACGGAAACAAAACCGCGGCATCGGCCAGGGTCACCGCCAGCTTGAATACGAACGGGTCGGGCCGCAGCGCCGCCAGGGACCGGAAGATCAGCTGGGCCAACGGCGGATAGCAGGCCGCCAGGTCCTTGTGATTGATGCCCACAAAGACCGCCCGCAGGCGGCCCGAGGCCAGCGGCTGCAGCAGCGGGTCCTGGGGCGCCAGGGCGTAAGGGTTGACCCCGTGCAGCTGGAGAGACCCCTCCCACACGTAGCGGTTGACATCCAGGCTGGGGGGAAAGGCCAGGAAAAGGACCCGCAGGCCGACCCCCAACCCCAGAACGGTCCAGAAGACCTGCCGCGCCGTCATGCCCGCAGGAAACGTGCGCACCATCGCCCACAGCAGGCCGAAGGCCAGCAGGTAAAGCAGCCCGAAGCCCGCACCCAGCTTGCCGACGGGGCCGGAGAAGGCCATCAGGCCGGCTACCAGGCAAAACGACAGCGTGCTGAGGACAAAGGTCATCGGTTGCTGCGGACGGCTATGGCCTCAGCCATGGCGCCGGCGCTGCCACCAGGACAGCAGCCCGACGCTGGCGAAGCCCAGGCTGTAGATCAGAAGGAAATGCCCCACCAGGTAATGATCGGCCTGGAAATAGGCGCCGGTACCGGCCAGGCACCACCCGGCGGCCAGGAATTCAAACCCGAAACCACGGACGCCGGCCGGGAGGTAGTTTTTGATGGGCCGGTCGCCGTGCTTCGGGGTCCGGACAAAGACCCCGGGCCGTCCCAGGAGTGCCTCGACCACCGCCCGGGTGTTGTTGACCGCCATCCCGCAGCCGAAGCACACCAGGG
>JASFIY010000128.1:0-6183 GCA_050122415.1 Desulfobacteraceae bacterium | reverse complement strand
CCCCTAAAGCCGGCCGAATCGTGCGAACTGATCCAGGACCAGCCAGGCTTTGGCATCGAATTTCAAATCGGGCTCACGGCACAGGCGGCCGGCCTCGGACGGGGAGACCAGCAGCACCTCGATCAGCTCGGCCCCCTGATTGCCCGCGGTGGAGGGCGTCCCTTGGCAGTCGACATAGACCATCGCCACCGATTCGTCCGTCAGGCCGGCCGAAGAGTAGACCGGGGGTCCGCTGCGCACGATCCGGGTCAGCTCAAGCCCGGTTTCCTCCCTCAGCTCGCGCGCCACGGCGGCCGCCACGCTCTCGCCGGGATCCACCAGCCCGGCCGGAAACCCGTACTCGAAATCGGCCAGGGGCACGCGGTACTCACGGGTCATTACCACCTTTTGCGACGGGCCGTGAAAGGCCACGATGACCACCGCGTCGGGGCGCTCGAACCCCCCGGCGGTGCACTTGGGCGCCGCCCTGCGGGAGGCCAGCAGCCAGGAACGGGGTTTGCCGCCGGGATCTTCGTAGTGCACCTCGAAGAGGTTGAGCCAGCGGGTTTCGGAGATTGTTCGGTGGTGACGGATTTTCATGGCGATCTGTACCGGGTTGGGAGCGGTTCACACCATCGGCCCGACGGGGTTTGCCCGCGAGGGGCGGGCGCCCCCGGCCGGGGTGTGGTCATATTATCGGCTGCGGCGGCAGCTTTCCTTAGCAGCCGGCGGCCGGGGGATCTTCGGGACGATGCCCGAACCCGGCGCAACGCCCGGTGGTGCCGCAACCCCCGGCGGCGTCTTTGGGGGTGATGGCGCTTACCGGGCAGACGGCGGCACAGGCCAGGCACCCTTCGCAGGGAAATTCCCGGGCGTCGGCGGAAAGGCCCTTGGCGCTGATGATGGTCTGGATGCCGCGCCGGGCGAAGGTCAGCAGCGCGTGGCCGTGATGCGCCTGGCAGGCCCGCAGACATTTGCCGCACAGGACGCAGCGGGCCGGGTGAAGGTCGAAAAAGGGCGGCGAGGTGTCGATCTCCAGCTCACGGGGGACCCTCTCCAGCGGTTTGGGCTTCAAACCCATTCGCAGGTGCCGCGCCACCTGCTGGAGGGCGCAACGCTTGTGGGCCGGGCAGTCGGCGGCGATCTGGTGGGCGGACACCAGCAGGCGGAAGGCCGACTGCTGCAGCCGCAGGACCGGTGCGGTGGCGGTCTGCACCACCATCCCGTCGGTGGGCGTGACCGTGCAGGCGGTGACCGGCGCCGGTTGGCCCTGGATTTCCACAAAACACAGGCGGCAGCCCGCAAACGGTTCGGGACTGCCGTCCATGTGGCACAGGTTGGGGACATAGATGCCGGCCGCCAGGCACGCCGCCAGCAGGTTGGTTCCCTCGGCCACCTCCAAAGGGGTGCCGTCCACCTCGATTCGGATCATCGTCGCAGGTCCTGTCAGTCGTCCCGGGGCGGGCGCGGGATCACCGGCGCCAGCCCCGGCGGGGAAACTTTCCTGACCGCGTCGTACTCGGGCGGGCAGGCCACCAGACACTCGCCGCACTTCACACACTTTTCCTGGTCGATAGCGCGTTTGCGCTGCCGGGTGATGAAAACCGCCTCCACCGGGCAGCAGCCCTCGCAGACGTTGCAGCCCCGGGCGCATTTCTCAAGGTCGATGTAAAAGGCCGTCAGCGGCCGACAGACGCAGGCCGGGCAGCGCTTCTCGCGGATGTGGGCCTCGTACTCGTCGCGAAAATAGCGCAGGGTGGTGAGCACCGGGTTGGGCGCGGTTTTCCCCAGCCCGCAGAGCGAGCCGGCCCTGATGTCCTCGGCCAGGGTTTCCAAGGTCTCCAGGTCGCCGTCGCGCCCCTCGCCGCGGGTGATGCGGGTCAGGATCTCCAGCAGGTGCCAGGTGCCGATGCGGCAGAAGGTGCATTTGCCGCAGGACTCCTTCTGGGTGAAATCCACGAAATAGCGGGCCACATCCACCATGCAGGTGTCCTCGGCCATCACCACCATGCCGCCGGAGCCCATCATGGCGCCGGCGCTCTGCAGGGAATCGAAGTCGATGGGGGTGTCCAGGAATTCGGCCGGCAGGCAGCCGCCCGAGGGGCCCCCGATCTGAACCGCCTTGAAGCCCTTCTTGTCGGGGATCCCGCCGCAGATGTCGAAAATCAGGGTGCGCAGGGAGGTCCCCATCGGGATCTCCACCAGGCCGGGGTGCAGCACATCGCCGACCACCGAAAAAATCGCTGTGCCGGGGCTGTCCGCGGTCCCCATGCTGCGGTACCAGTCCGCGCCGTTGCCGATGATGGGCGGCAGCGCCGCCAGGGTCTTGACGTTGTTGATGACCGTGGGGTGGCCGTTTAGGCCCTTTTCGGCCGGGTAGGGCGGCCGGGGGCGGGGCATGCCGCGATACCCCGCCACGGACTGGATCAGAGCGGTTTCCTCGCCGCAGACGAAAGCGCCCGACCCCTGGAAAACGTCCACCTCGAGGCTGAAGCCGCTGCCCAGGATGTCGGCGCCCAGGAGCCCCATTGCGCGCGCCTGGGCGATGGCGGCGGTGATGGTCGTGACCGCCAGTGGGTATTCGGCCCGCACGTAGACCAGGGCGCGCTGGGATCCCACGGCATAGGCACAGATGGCGATGCCCTCCAGGATCTGGTGGGGCGTGCTCTCCAGCAGGGTGCGGTCCATGTAGGCGCCGGGGTCGCCCTCGTCGGCGTTGCAGACCACCCACTTGACGGGATCGGGGCTGCTGCGGGCCAGCTGCCATTTGCGCGCGGCGGGGAAACCGGCGCCGCCGCGGCCCCGCAGGCCGGCGGCCGCGACGGCGGCCAGGATGTCGGCGGGGGGTGTTTGCAGGGCGCGGGCGAGGGCCGCGTAGCCGCCGACGGCCAGGTACTCCCGGATCTCGCCGGGGTCGATGTGGCCGCAGTGCGCCATGACCACCCGGGCTTCGCGGTTGAAGCGCGCGAAGTCGGTCACCGAAGGGATCAGGTCGCTGGGGATCGTGGCCCCCAGCAGATGCTCGAAGCGCGGGTCGCCCTCCTCCAGAAAGAGGTGGGTCAGCATTTTGGCTTTGCCCGGGGTGACTTCGGGGTAGAAAATCGGCGGGAAACCCGACTCGGGGTGATCGATCACCACCACCGGCTCCGCGTAGCAGTGGCCCACGCAGCCGACGGTGTGGATGCGGGCGTCGATCCCGCGCGCTGCGAGGGCCTCCTCGAAGGCGGCCTTGGTCTCCAGGGCGCCCGAGGCAATTCCGCAGGTGGCCAGACCGATATGGATGGTGGGCCGACTGCCTGCGCCGGGCGCGCTGCGGTGCTTCTCGGCGGCCGTTCGCAGGGCCTCGAAACGCTCTTGAACCGTGGCGGCTTCAGCTGTCGGCATGGTCTTTTTTTTCCCTTTCCGCGCGTTCGCGCGCAATCCTGACCTGCAGAATCAGCCCCTCCACCTTGCTGGGGGCCATGTGGCCGTGGACCTTTTCCCCCACGCAGGCCACGGGCGCCAGGGCGCAGCAGCCCACGCAGGCCACCCGTTCGATGCTGAATTCACGGTCCGGGGTGGTCTGCCCCTCCGGGATTTCCAGCTTGCGTTCGAAATTTTCCAGGATGATGTCGCCGCCGCGCACGTGGCAGGCGGTCCCCATGCAGACCCGGATGGGATTGCGCCCCGGGGGGTGGAAGCGAAACTGGTTGTAGAAGGTCGCGACGCCGTAGACCTGGCTCGCGGGCAGGCCCAGGTGTCGGGCCACCAGCGCCAAGGCGGCGGGGGCGAGGTAGCCGTGGGTGTTCTGGATGGTCTGGAGAATGGGGATCAGGTTGGCGCGCTCCCGGCCGAAGGCCGCCAGTCGGCGGGCAACGTCGTCCAGAATCGCGCCCTCTTCGGCCGTCAGGGCCTCACCAGCGGCGTTTTCCATGCGGGGCCTCACGGGGGGGGGTTATTCCGGGATCCCGGAGGTTGCGGCCGCCGGCACCCCCCGGCCGGGCGAGCGGGCGGCGGACTCCAGCCCCGAAAGCTTATGGTAGCAGTCCAGCAGCCGGGTGCCCAGCGAGGCCGCCAGGCAGCGATAGACCAGAAAGCCGTTTTCGGTATCCTGCTCCAACAGCCTCTGGAAACGGCCGCGGTCCACCGTCAGCACGTAGGTGGGGGTCAGGCAGCGGGCGTTGGTGTCGAAAACATCCCGGCCGATCATGGCGCACCAGCCGATAATTTCGCCCACCGATCGGCCCACATAGACCGCTTGGTTATCATCTCCCAGGCTGAGCGCCACCTCACCCTTGATCAGGATGAAGAACCGGTCCGCCGGTTGGTTGCGCCGGAAGAGAAGCGCATCTGCCGGGAAAAAAGCGTTGCGTGCAATCGCCATGAAATCCCGTACGAATGCCTGGTTGACCCCGCAGAAAAGCTCGCCCTGTTTGATCGGCATGGGTCCCTCCTGTGGTTTGGGCATCCACCCGCGGTGTCAGGTGATGCCGTATGCGCTCAGTTTGCGGCGCAAGGTGTTCAGACCGATTCCCAGGACGCGTGCCGTGCGGGATTTGTTCTCCCCGGTCTGACGGTAGACGCTGAGAATGTGGCCCTTGACGACGGTTTCAAGGGTCAGCGCCGGTTTGCCGCCGTTGCCCCCCTGGCGTTTGAGCTGCTGCAGGGCGGGGGGCAGGAAGCGGGCCGCGATGGGCCGGCCCTGGGCCAAATTGAGCGCCGAGCGCACGATGGACTGCAGCTCGCGAATGTTGCCGGGATAACTGTAGGCGGCCAGCAGCGCCGCGGCATCCGGCTCGATGACCGCGTCGCCGGCCGTTTCAGCGAAGCGGCGCATAAAATGGTCCGCCAGCAGGAGAATGTCCTCCGGCCGCTCGCGCAGGGGGGGCAGGTGCAGCCAGCCGCCGCGGATGCGGTAATAGAGGTCCTTGCGGAAGAGCTTGCGGGCCATCAGTTTGTCCAGGTCCTCGTTGGTGGCCGCGATGAAGCGCACATCGGCCTTTTGCCGCTGGTTGCTGCCCAGCTTGACAAACTCCCCGTCTTGCAGCACGCGCAGCAGTTTGCCCTGCAATTCCAGCGGCAGGATCCCGATTTCGTCCAGGAAAAGGGTGCCGCGGTGGGTGTGCTCCAGATAGCCGATGCGCTCCTGGCCGGCGCCGGTGAAGGCGCCCCGGGTGTGGCCGAAGAACTCGGCGTCGAAGAGATTGGCATTGACGGAGGCCATGTTCACGGGAGTGAAGGCAAACCGCGCCCGAGGGCTGGCCTCATGAATCGCGCGCGCCAGAAGTTCCTTGCCGGTCCCGCTTTCCCCGGTGATCAGTACCGGCACCGTGGTGGCGGCGTGCAGCTCGGCCTCCTTGAGAATGCGCTGCACCGAAGCCGAGCGGGTGATGATCCCTTGGAACACCGCCGGGTTTTTCAGTTCCGGCAGGCGGCTTTTTTTGCTGAGCTCGACGATGTCCAGGAGCCGTTTGCGCTCTAAAGCCCGGTCGATGGCGATGCGCAGCTCTTCGCGCGGGATGGGTTTGACCAGATAGTCATAGGCCCCTTTGCGCAGGCACTCCACCGCCACCCGGGCGTCGTTGACGGCGGTGACCATGATGCACTCGGTGGTGGGGCTTATGGTCTTGATGAGATCCAGCATGACCATGCCGTCCATCTCGGGCATGTGCATGTCGATCAGGGCGAGATCGAAGGTCTCCCCCTTGTGGAAGAGGGCCGCCGCCTTTAAGGGGTCTTCCTCCACCCGGAAATCGCGGTAGCCGAAATCCACCAGGTGCATCCCCAGTATTTCCAGGAAATCCCGGTCATCGTCGACGGCGATGATTCTGTTTTCCATCGGTTCTCCCGTGGCGGTTGGGCGGTCGGCTGCCGGACTTGACCCGCGGGGTCAAACTATGCCAAAATGGGAGGGAAATCAAGCGATTTTGGTAAATTTCTGGAATCATGAACAAAAAATAGCGCGAAGACCTCTGTGCCGGGCTCCGGGAAGCGGGCGTGGGGGAGGGTAGGCCAAAATGGAATAGTTTTTTTAACCAACTGAAATAAATTATAAATTTGTTCAATGTATGCCACATCGGCATAGCTTCGGTGTGTCCACCGGGTTCGCGGTGTGGGTTTTTAAAATTTACAAAAATTTGAAATCATAAGGAAAAATTTTTCTTTTGGATCGTCTTCACCAGTCGGTACGCAATTTGCTAAGCCCCACGGTGGACGGGTAAGGGC
>JASFIY010000127.1:0-6192 GCA_050122415.1 Desulfobacteraceae bacterium | reverse complement strand
CCCTGGAAACCGCCCGGGAATCGGTCAAGCTGGGGGCCAACGAGTATTGCGTCAAACCCATCGACAAGCCGGAGCTGGAAGAAAAGGTGGCCGCAGTCCTCGGCGGGCTCGGCTTTCAGCGCTAGCCGCGCGGCATGGCCGGCCGACACCCCCGTCAGGGCTTAAGCGGCCAGAAGACCGGCAGGACCAGCAGGATGGTCGCGGCCACCACCAGCGTGAGTCCCAACCCCACCTTGAGGTAGTCCACAAACCGGTACCCCCCCGGCCCCATCACCATCACGTTGGCCGGGTGCGAGATGGGGGTCATGAAGCTGGCCGAGGCCGCCAAGGCCATGACCATCATCAGGGCATGCGGAGAGGCCTGCAGGTCGGCGGCGGTGGTCAGCACGATGGGCACCATCAGGACCACCAGCGCGGCAGTCGGGATGAAGCAGGTGGCCAGAAAGGTCAGCCCCATCAGGCCCCCGGCCACGGCCAGAGGCCCCAGCGGACCGGCCACGGCCACGACCCCCTCGGCCAGGTAGCGGGCCGCCCCGCTGGCATCCAGGGCGACGCCCAGGGGCATCATACCGGCGATCAGAAAGATGCCTTTCCACTCGATGGCCCGATAGGCCTCCTCCATGGTGAGACAGCGGGTCAGCACCATGCAGGCGGCCCCGATCACCGCCGCGATGTAGATGGGCAGCCAGCCCATGACCACCGGCAGCAGCACCCCGCCCATCACGGCCAGGGCCACGGGGGCCTTTTCGATTCGGGGCACCTCCTGGGCGGCTTCGGTCAAGACCAGAAAATCGGGTTCGCGCCCCAGTATGCCCAGTTTGCGGCGCGCGCCATAGAGCAGCAGGGCGTCGCCCAAACGCAGGGCGATGTTGCCGAGATCGGAGCGGTAGGCCTTGCCCTCGCGCCAGATGGCCAGCACGTTGAGGTTGTATTTTTCGCGAAAATGCAACTGCCGCAGGGTCTTTCCGAAAAGGGCGGAGTGGGGCGCCAGCATGGCCTCGACCATCCCCACCTCCCCGCTTTCAAGGGCCTTCGACCCGGGGCCGGCGGCGGTTTCGACCTCCAGCTGGCACAGGCTGCGCAGAAAGAAAAGATCGTCCAGCCGCCCTTCCACCAAAAGCCGGTCGCCGGCTTGCAGCACTTCCTCGGAGCCCGGCAGCCAGCGGGTTTGGTCGCCGCGGGTGATGGCCAGAACGCCGACCCCCAAGGTCTCCCCCAGCCGGCTTTCCCCCAGGCTCTGCCCCACCAGCACCGATTCTGCGGGGACGCGCATGCCCAGCAGCCGGTCCTCGATCTGGTAGTCGGCCTGCAGCTCGGCGGCTGAAATGGGGTTTTGCGCGGTCAGCCCCGCTTCCGCCCCCAGGCGCTCCAGGTGTTCACCGGGGCCATGGAGCAGCAGCCGGTCGCCGCCGGACAGGATCCGGTCCTGGAGGTGGGTGCGGTAGCGCTTGGCCCCCCGCCGCAGCGCCAGCACGTTGACCCCGAAGCGGCTGCGGAACGCCGTCTCGTTTAGGGTTTTACCGGCCAGCGGGCCGTCCGCGGCCAGGGCGACCTCGGCCACCCGCATGCCATCGGAAAAAAAACGCGACAGGTCGACCGGGTCTTTTTCGATGTTCAGCTCGCTCCAGTGCTGCAGCTCATGCTGAAGCCGCTCCAGCCGTCCCAGACGGCCCTCGACGATCAGGGTGTCCCCGGCCTGCAGGACCTCGGATGGTGCCGGGGCCAGCAGGGTCCGCTCGCGGCGTGTAATGCCCACCACGTTGAGTCCCAAGACCGCCCCCAACCGGCTTTCGGCGAGGCTTTTGCCCACCAGGGCGACCCCGGCCGGCACCCGCAGCCGGAACATGCGATCCGCCAGAGCGTACTGCTCCCGCAAATCGACCCCATGACCGGCTTCCGGCGCCCGGTGGGCCGGCAGCAGGCGCCGTCCGACCAGCGCCATGAACAAGGTACCGGTGGCCATGACGGTCAAACCGACAGGGGTGAAGTCGAACAGCGTAAAGGGGGTCAGGCCGTTGTCCCGCAAGGCCTCGCTGACCAGGATGTTGGGGGGTGTACCGATCTGGGTGGTCAACCCGCCCAGCAGCGACCCGTAGGCCAGTGGCAGGAGCAGCCGCGACGACGGCTGCCGGGTCTGGCGGGCGATATCCATCACAACCGGCAGCATCAGGGCGGCCACGGCCACGTTGTTCATCACGGCCGACATCCCGCCGGCGCTGATCATGATCACCGTCACCAGCCAGGCCTCGCTGCTGCCCGAAAGCTTCACCACCAGCCGGCCGACGACGTTACCCACCCCGGTGCGGGTGAGCCCCCCGCTGAGAATGAAGACCGCCCAGACCGTCACCACCGCGGGATTGCTGAAACCCGCCAAGGCCTCGCCGGGCTGGACCAATCCGCTGACCGCCACAGCCCCCAGGACCAGCAGGGCGGTCACCTCCATCGGAATCCACTCGGTCACGAGAAACACCATGGCCACCAACAAAATCCCGAGAACGATCGCAATGGGATAGGTCACCTGCAGCTCTCCTTTCGGTTTTGACAAGATCGCTTCGGAACGGGTCCGCCGGCCGGGGGTAACGCGGCGCGCCGGTCGCCCCCCTCTTGCAACCCATGGGTTGACAGCGCCTTTGGGGCTTTCTATAGTGCCGCTTCCGGTCCGGCCGACCCCAACAGCCAACAGGACAGACGGCATGTTTTTCAGGTTCTGCCCGCACTGCGGCCGCCGCCTGCAACCCCAAACGGTGGATGGTGGCCAGCGCCCCTTCTGCACTGCCTGCAGCCGCACCTTTTACCGCAACCCCACCGTCGGGGTGGCGGTGGTGCTGCTGCAGCAGGAGCGTCTGCTGCTGGTCCAGCGCCGGGGTTCCCGCGACGGCCAGTGGTGCATTCCCTGCGGGCATGTGGAGTGGGAGGAGGAGGTGCGCGAGGCCGCGGCCCGGGAGCTGCGCGAGGAAACCGGCCTGACGGTTGCGATCGGGCCGGTGTTCGCCGTGCACTCCAATTTCCACGACCCGCGCCAGCACACCGTTGGCATCTGGTTCTGGGGCCGCCTGACGGGCGGCCGGCTGGCCCCAGGGTCCGACGCGCGTGCAGCCGCTTTTTTCGCGCTGGACGATCTGCCGCCGGCGATGGCCTTTGCCACCGACCGGCTGGTGTGCACCGCCCTCAAACGGCTGCTGGCCGCCAACCGGCTGCGGCCGCCTTTTGAAGCCTGACCCCACGAAAACCACCCACGACGCCCCCACCGCCCGGCTGATGGCAGCGGCCTTGGGCGGCTCCACGGAAGGACCCCGGCATGATGGCAGGAGTCAAGATTCTCATCTTGTTGTGGACGGTCAACCTGACGCCCGCGCTGCTCACCTATTACCTGGAGCAACGCTGGGGCCGGCCGCTGGATGGCGGGCGGCGCTGGCGCGACGGGCGGCCGCTGCTGGGCAGCCACAAGACCATCCGGGGGGTGGTGGGCGCCGTGGCCATAGGCACCCTCGCGGGGGTTTACCTGGGGCTGCCGGCCTGGCTGGGGATGTCCGCCGCCGTGTTGAGCATGGCCGGCGACCTGATCTCCAGTTTTCTGAAGCGGCGCCTGGGAAAAGTCAGCGGCGCCGTGGTCCCCGGGCTGGACCAGATCTTCGAGGGCGCCCTGCCGTTTGCCGTGCTGGGGCCCTTTTTTGGTCTGGGCGCCGCCGCGGTGCTCGGGCTGGTGCTCTCCTTCAGCATCGCAGCCTACGGCGCCTCGTGGTTTCTGCAGTCCGTGATCTTGATTCGCCCCTTTGAAAACTATCCCCGCACCCTGCGGATTCGCACCCGCTTCCGCGAATGGCGCGCCTGCCAGCTCTCCAACAACCCGCTGCACCCTTTTTTGAACTTCGAGCACGCCTTCTACTATCACTTCCTGCTGAAAACGATTTTCCAGCTGATGGGCCTCTACTCCAAGGGCATCCAAAACGCCCTGCGAATCGTACCCCGCAGCCTGCGCCTGCGCCACCCGGGGCTGCCGCCGGCCTTCGACGGCTACACCATCCTCTATCTCTCGGACCTTCACCTGGACGGCCTTGAGGGGCTGACGGAAAAAATCCGTGATCTGGTCGCCGATCAACCGGTAGATCTCTGTCTGTTGGGGGGGGATTTTCGGACCGAACTCTCCGGGCCCTACACCCGCGCCGTGTCCCACCTGGAGCGGCTGATCCCGGCGATCCGCGCCAGCGATGGTATTTATGCGGTCAGCGGCAACCACGACTGCCTGGAGATGCTGGAGCCCCTGCACGCCATCGGAATCCGCTTCCTGCTGAACGAATCCCTGACCATCCAACGCAACGGCGCCCGGCTGTGGCTGGTGGGGGTGGACGACCCGCATTACTATCAGGCTCACGATCTGAACCGGGCATTCGAAGGGGTGCCGCGGGAGGATTTCATCGTCTTCTTGGCCCATTCACCCGAACTCTACCGGGAGGCCGCCGGCATGGGGGCCGACCTCTACCTCTGCGGCCACACCCACGGGGGTCAGATCCAGCTGCCCGCCATCGGCCCGGTCTTCACCCACAGCCGGGCACCGCGGCGCCTCAGCACCGGCGCGTGGACCCACGGCGACATGCTCGGCTTCACCAGTTTCGGGGTCGGGGTCTCCGGCATCCCGGTGCGCTTCGGCACCCGGGGCGAAGTCCTGCGGTTCACCCTGTGCGTCCCTTGAGGACGGGCGGCGCCGGTTGACATGGCTTCAGGGGCAGGCCGTGTCCAGAATTTCGCGCACCTTGGCCCCCAGGCGCTTCATGTCGAAGGGCTTCTGAATGAACCCGCTGCAACCCCGCTGCAGGATGTCCGCGGCCCGCTCGTCCAGGCTGTATCCGCTTGACAGCAGCACCTTGACCCGGGGGCTGATCCCCCGCAGGCGGTCAAATGTCTCTCCACCGCTCATCTCCGGCATGATCATGTCCAGGACCACCAGACGAATACGGTCCCGCTGGCGCCTGAAGAGCTCCAGGGCCTCGGCGCCGCTGCCGGCGGTGAGCACCGAGTAGCCCATTTTTTCCAGCATGGCGCGCCCCACCTCGGTGATCATGGCCTCGTCATCCACCAGCAAAACGGTTTCCGCGCCGCCGGGGGCCCGCTCGGAGCGGGGGGCGGGGGCGGGGCGTCCGCCGGGCTGGTGGGCCGGCAGATAGAGGGTGAAGGTGCTGCCCTGCCCTTTTTGGCTTTGGACCTGGATAAATCCCCCGTGGTTGCTGATGATGCCGTAAACCGAGGCAAGCCCCAAGCCGGTGCCGCGGCCGATCTCCTTGGTGGTGAAAAAGGGGTCGAAAATCCGCTGCCGGATGGCCTCCTCCATCCCGGTGCCGGTGTCGCTGATGCTCACCCGCACGTAACGACCGGCGGGCAGGTGGTGGGGGCGGATGAAGTCCTCGTCCAACTCGACGTTTCGGGTCTCGATATGCAGGTCCCCGCCCTGGGGCATCGCCTGGGCGGCGTTGACGAAAATGTTCAGCAGCGCCTGCTGCATCTGCCCCTGGTCCACCGCGGTGACCCAGATGTTTTCCTGGCAGTCGGCCGCGATCTGAATCTCTTTGCAGGTCCGGCCGAAAAGCCGGACGGTTTTGGCCAAAACGGCGTTCAAATCGCCGGGCCGCACCTCGTATTTGCCCCCGCGGGTCATGCCCAGCAACTGGCGGGTCAGCTCGGCGGCGTTTTCGATGTAGGTCTCGATTTTCTTCAGCTTCGGGTAGGCGCTGTGCTGGGGATCGGTGGTGAGCAGAATCAGCGAGATGTTCCCCTGGATCCCCATGAGCAGATTGTTGAAATCATGGGCGATGCCACCGGACAGGGTGGCCATCGCCTCCATCTTCTGAACCTGACGGATGTGGTCCTCGAGATGCCGCTGGCGGGTGATGTCGCGACCCAGCTGCAGGTTGGCGGGCTTGCCCTCCCAGGTGATGGGCACGGTGTTGAGATGCAGCCAGAGCGCACCCCCCGAACGGGTGGTCATCTGGGCGGTAAAGACCCTCTGGTCCCCGCTGCCACCCTGCAGGACCGCATCTTCGGACGCCGTTTCTTCGGTGCGCAGCACCGCAGAGAGCGGCAGCTCTGCCAGCTCCGCGGCGTTGTAGCCACTCAGGCGCTGGGTGGTGGGGTTGGCATAGCGAATGGCGTTGTCCTGGACCACGAAAATGGCGTCGTTGGCGTTTTCCACCAGCAGCC
>JASFIY010000126.1:0-6207 GCA_050122415.1 Desulfobacteraceae bacterium | reverse complement strand
CATTGGCGACGCCCTACCTCCGGCCGACCTTTACCGGCTGCAGGGGCTTCTCGAAAAAGCATAGATAGTCGAAGTGCTTCATGAAGCCTTGAAGAGTGAATCGGAGCGTGAGGTCAATCTCGCCGCTCTGGATCGCACGCGCGGCTCTTTTGCGGCCCCCGTCGAGGCAATCCGCGTCTCCCCTGCAACTCGCCCAACCTGATCGGCCTGTCCAGCCCATTCGGCGGAAGGTTGAAGCTGTTACCCGGGTCTCGGCGGGGCCGACAGGTTCGCCCGCGGCGAGTTGGCGGTGCGGTTTTTGTTTGGGGAGTGAAGGAGAGTTCAGTTTTCGGCCTTTTCGTCCTCCAAGTCTTGGATGGAGAACTTCAGGGGCTGCAGTTTTCAATGACCGGCCCGATAACGTGCTCCAGCTTGGCAAGCATTGCCGAGGACGCAGCATTCGAGCGTCGAAGGAGCCTGCTCATTGACCATGGCCCATAGCCAGTGTTGATCGTTTTCTTTGAACCAGGAGGTTGCATCGATGTGGTTGCATCGCCAGCTGCGGGCGATCTAACCGATTTTGGTGTAAACCGGGCAAAGCGCCGCGGAGGTGCGATCAACAATATTTTGGGTGGTTCCAGTGGCAATAGGGGTTTTCAGCACGAACTGGCAAAGCTGCTTTGGGGTCGAATTCTGAATGCCCGCAGGTACAACGCTCCGGTATCAACCAATGGCGCTCAGTGGGGTCAAGTATTTGCTGATGGTGGGGTTCGTGCTCTTTTTGGCCGCTTTTAGCGCGCTTGCTCTTTTTCTTCTTTCGTTTCTGTCTGGTAAAGGGCGGATCGGATGACGGTGGCTTGCTGGAGTTATGTGAGTTTTTTTTGGGTCTGAACCTCCAGCTTTTCGATTCGTTGCTCATGGGATTTCAACTGTTGTTGCAGTTCGTGAAGCGTTCGCTCCAGGTAAAGAATATAATGGCGCACCATTTCCGGTGTCTGGTGCCAATCCAATTGTGAAAAGGGCCTTTTAAGTGTCATGACCAATCCCACCGGAAATCGCGTTTTTCTGTATTGATGCCGGGTGCTCTCGTTTCCGATAGCTTTTTAGGATTAGAGGGCGGGGCGTTGCTTCCCAAATGGCCGTTTCCTGAATTTGAAAGGCTCTTTTAAGCCTTCCAAGACTTGATTATCTCGGTTATAGGGATCTTTTTTAAAGTGAACCGTGCCGTCCTGTTCCACAGCTACGGTCCAGTACAGCAGCAATACCGGGATGTGTTCAGGCAAGTTAATCGTGGCGGTCTTTTGGGATGCGATGAGCGTTTGGATGCTCTCCTGGTTCCACTTGACCGGGTTGCCGAGCAAAAGCTCGGCCAGTTCAAATGGCCTTTCCACCCGGATGCATCCTGAACTGAAAGTTCGCTCTTCGCGTTCAAACAAGGATTTGCTTGGTGTATCGTGAAGATACACCAGATGCTTGTTGGGAAACATGATCTTTATCAAGCCCAGGGCATTGCCGGGTCCGGGTTCCTGTCGCAGCATATAGGGAAATCTCTTTTGGGGATACTGCGACCAATCGACGGCCTCCCTGCTGATGATGTTGCCCTGATGGTCTATTACGTTAATGCTGCGCTCTTTTAGATAATTCGGATTCTTCTTCACCGCGGGAAGAATATCTTTTTTGAGGATACCGGGGGGAACCGTCCATGTTGGATTAAAGACCAGGTATTTGATGTTCGATCTGAACACCGGTGTTCTGCGATATGGTGTTCCAACCTGCACGCGGCTCTCCCAGAGCTTGTTATTCCCCCGGAAGAAATATGCTTCAAAACCGGCGATATCCACCAGAACGAAATTTCCATTGATGGCATGCAGCACCCAGCGCGCGCGGTCAAGGTTAATCCGTATTTGGTCAATGCGCGCCTGGACCGGCATATTCAGAGCTTCAAGTGTGTTTTTGCCAACAGTGCCATCGAGCGCAAGTCTGTGGCGTCTCTGAAAATGCTTGACGGCCTTTTCCACCTGCTCATCAAACATATCGGACTCGGTGGGGGCGTCTTTCAAATCGCCACTTATGCTGAGACGCCTGCGCAACGCCGATACCCGCTCATCGGCCATGCCGAATTTAAGCGTTATACCGGTTGGCACCGGCTCCCAGCCACCGTCGGTTCGAATACGCCGGTAAGCTGCCAGTGCGATTTTCAAATTTCTATAGACAGCATGCGGCGGTCTGAGGTCATCGAGCGCTTTGGCAAGGTTGCCCGACGTCAGCACCTCTTCAATGAAGAGCACCGGATCTCGATCATCTATCTCTAACGCGAGGTTCCAGTGAGGATTAAAATTTTCGGGATCGACTTTGCCGAAGATGAGGTGATATGCCAGACGGATCAGGCTGTCGCTCAGCAGCAGGTCAAAGTCGGCAATCTGCTCCGGCTCAGGTGATTCAGTTGCTTCAATCCGGATCTGGAGGTCTTCAAGTGCCTTAAAATGATAATCCCCGGAATCGAGGCCATCTTCACCGATAGCTGCGATTTCTTGCATCAGGCCGGCAACATTGTCTGGATTACCCCACAGAAGGCAAAAACCACAGCGTTCATAAAGTTCGGGGAGGACGCTTACGGAAGCGATCTGCTCATCGCCAATGTTCAGTTCACCGGAAAATGAAAGTTGCTCGACTTTGGTTCTGACGATTTCGGTTGTCACATCAGCCAGAACCGACGGTGCTTCTGTGATCAGAACGAGTAAAGATCCAATTATCAATGCTATGTGTAAAAGTCGCACCGGCATGATATTTCCCATCGAGAAAACGTTAAGGCGCTTTCTTTCCCTGATCTTCAATTCGCTTGTCATCCACATCCTTTTTGAAATACAGCCAGACCAGGATGCCGATGAAAGCAAACACCCACAGGTTGAGCAGTGTGTCCAAAAAATTAGTCAAACGCATCACACCTCCTCGGATTTCAGCGCTTTCAGCAGGCAGACCACCACCAGAAGCACGATAAAAATAAAGGGCAAGGCCGCCAAACCGATGATGCTTTTTACGGCGTCGATGCTGTTGGAAAGGATCATCACGAGTCCAAGGGCCCCGAGAATCACGCCCCATATCAGTTTCGTTTTGGTGGTCGGATTCAGATCCCCCCGGCTGGAGAACATCGAAAGAACAAAAGCCGCGCTCACAACGCTCGTCACCACGAAAAGAAAAGCGGCCAGCACCGTTGCGATGCTGGTCAGGTTGGTGAGCGGCAAATACCGCAGCACGAAGAAAGTCGTGTCGTTGACGTTGTTCCTGACCACCTCCAGAATCGATGCGTCCAGCCTGAGCACCTCGAAGAAGCCGGCACTGCCGAAGACACCGAACCAGAAAATCGAGAAAAATGTCGGTACCAGCGTGACCCCCAGAATAAACTCCCGGACGGTGCGGCCTCTGGAGATGCGCGCGATGAAAACCCCCACGAATGGCGCCCATGCAAACCACCAGACCATGAAGGTCAGCGTCCAGGATTGAAACCAGCTGGAAACGTCCTCGTCAAAAAAAGTGTAGGTCTTGAAACCATGCGGCAGCACGCGGGTAAAGTAGTCGCCGATGGATCCGGTAATGCCGCTCATGATGTAGAAGGTCGGTCCGGCCAGCAGAACAAACAGCATCAGCCCGCCGGCGATGGCCATGGCCGTATTGGAAAGCTTCGCCATGCCTTGGCTCAGATCCATCATCAGCGGCGGGATGTAGGCCAGGAAAAGCACCGCAAAAATCAGCAACGCCAGCCAAAAACCCGCATCGGGCAGGCCGAAAAGGGATTCGACGCCACTTTGAATCTGAAAAACCCCCATGGCGATCGATCCACCGATGCCGATGGCGATCGCATAAATGGCCAAAAGATCACTCAGCCAGCCCACGCCCTTTGTCCAGGCCCGCCGTCCGAAAACCGCATGCATGGGGGCACTCACCAGATTGGGATATCCCCAGCGGAAGCTGAAATACGCCATGGCGAGCCCCATGACGGCATAGATGGCCCAGGCATGCAACCCCCAGTGGAAGTTGGTAAGAAACAGAGCATGTTCGGCAGCCTGAAAGTCATCAGCATACGTTCGTATCGCCTTGAAATGGGAAAGCGGTTCGGCCGTGCCCCAGAACAGCAACCCGACACCCATCCCCGCGGCAAACAGCATGGTCAGCCAACTGATGGTGGAAAACTCGGGCTGGTCTTCGTCTTTTCCGAGCTTGATTTTACCGTACGGAGAAAATGCGAGCCAGATTGAGATAATCAGTAGAAAGCTTACCGAAAGCATGACAAACCAGCCCCGGCTGGTAAACAGTATACCTGTCATTGTTGTGGAAAATTCGGCAAGCCCGGTCGTGTCGAAAATGCCCCACACGGCGACGAGCCCAGTCAGAGCGAGCGCTATGAGGAGCAACGGGTTTTTAAACATGACAAGGCCTTTTTGTCATCGGCGGTTATTAGAAATAAACCGGGCGGATTGTCATCATTTGCACCTGGCCCCCCGCATCGGATGCGGCCGCATCGATGTGCGGCATCTGGATATCGCATCCGATCGGAAACAACAAGCCCGAAATTTTTTATTCTGTAGCCTAATTTCCTCTCTTTGGTCCTCAGATTTTGATTCCTCTGACGTTGCTGCAGGTTCTTTCTCTGCTGGATGGCTTTGAACTTCTGTATCTTGTTTGAATTTCCCGACAACATTATTATTTTCGTCGCGAAGAATAACACCGCCGCCAGGTTCAATCGCGAGCGTACCGGATTCACGACCGTTTCGTCAATAATTTTAAACGTGCGCGATAATGAACCCGTTTCTTCTCGCTTAAGTTGAAGGCTTAAGTCATTATTTTCAGGCCCATAGACCTTACGCGGGCTTGCGACAATTGTTGCCCCAGATTCAATGTATTGTTTGTAACGTTCCAGACAATCCGCTCCCGAGCTTTTCAAAACCATCCAGATTCAAAGGCCCCTTGCGATCAAACATATGGATATGGTGCATGGCTTTTTCTATTTTTCCGTATCCTTGTTTCACTCTCAATCTTTCAATTTCAACGCAATTTGGGCAACATGCTTGCCTTGAAAACGCGCTGCATCCAATTCGTTCTCGCTGGGCATTCTTTCTCCAGATCCTCCTGCGATTGTCGACGCACCATAAGGGGATCCTCCCGTAATTTCATCGATGCGCATCTGCCCCTGAAATGCGTATGGCAGACCCACAACGACGAAACCATGATGCAACAAGGTAATGTGGAAGGACAATATTGTGGATTCCTGTCCACCATGCTGGGTTGCACTGCTGGTGAACACACTGCCGACTTTACCGACTAAGGTTCCTTTTGCCCAGAGTTGGCCGGTGGCATCCAAGAACTGGCGCATTTGACCACACATGTTGCCGAAGCGTGTCGGGGTCCCGAATATGACGGCATCTGCAGTAGCCAGCTCATCGACGGTACAGACCGGTACATGCGTCATCGCCTTTTGGGCTTCAATAGCGCCCATTTTTTCGAGCACCTTCTCGGGCAGCGTTTCAGGGACGCGCCGCATGACAGCATTCGCACCACTGACTTCTTTTACACCTTCAGCGATAGCCTCTGCCATTTTATGAACATGACCATAGGTCGAATAGTAAAGGATCAAAACTTTCATTTAATTAAACTCCTTTATTGGTTTTTAATAAACGTTCCTTCACGATATTCCCGGAATGCCAATTCCAATTCAGCCTGGGTATTCATGACGATGGGGCCTCGCCATGCTACCGGTTCGTTCAACGGTTTTCCGGTTAGCATTAAAAACCTCAGCGGCTCGCCGGCGGCACTGACGGCTAATTGGTCACCCTCATCGAACAATACCAGTGTTCCATTTGCGAGGCCTTCGCCGGCGGTTTTGCCTACGCCATCGATAACATAGATGAAGGCGGTGTACTCTGGATGGGTTTGATGGACAAACGTTCGGTCAGCCGGAACGGTGCAGTCGAAGTATTCCGGATCAATAACCATGTCATCCATCGGGCCTTTGGCCTCGCCAATAGATCCGGCTATCACTTTGACCCTTATGCCATTTTCCAGTTCCACTTCCGGAATCTGGTCCGCCTTGATACCGCGGTAACGGGGCGGCATCATTTTTTGCGCAGCCGGCAGATTGGCCCACAATTGAAAACCATGCATGGCACCCTGAGGATCTCCCTTCGGCATTTCCTGGTGGATGATACCGCTACCAGCGGTCATCCACTGAACATC
>JASFIY010000125.1:0-6213 GCA_050122415.1 Desulfobacteraceae bacterium | reverse complement strand
GGGCGCGGGCGCCAGGGTCTGCAGAAGTGCGGCGGGCGCAAAACCGGTGACCTCGGCCTGGCCGCGCAGGACCTTCTCGCCGCTGGGGGTTTGGCCGGCGGCGACGAGGCGCTGCCAGAGGCTGGAGCGGCACGCCAATTGGAAATGGGGGCGGCCGTGGGAAGCGGTCAGCTGCAGGTCAAGGTCGACCAGCTGCAGCAGCCGCTGGGCGCCCCGGCTCAGCGCCAGCCGTCCCCCCACGATCGTCAGATCGAAGGGCGGCACGAGGGCCGGCAAGCGGTCCGGCCATGAGGTGCGCGGCCCCTGGCCCCGGGGACCGCGCGTCGGCATCTGCAGGGAAAACTCCGGGGCCAGAAGGAAGATCTCGGCCGGCTTCAGCTTGCCAATCAAAAGCGGCGCCAACCGTGGGTAAAAGTTCGCCTCGGGCATTTCGCCGCGCCAGCCCCCCGGGACCGAGATCCGGCAGCCGCTGAACTGGACGCGAAACCGCGGCCAAAAGTTCACCGTCAGCCGATCGAAGGCGACTTCACCGCCGACACGCGCCGAGAACTGGGCGGCCACCCGGCTTTTCATCCACTGCTGATCCCACAAACGCGGACCCAGCCACAGGGCCAGCGCCAGCAGCGCAGAGCCCGCGACAGCCAGGGCAAGCCCGAGGCGTTTTGCCCGCCTACTGGGCATGCACCTTGCGGTGCTGGGCAAACCAGGCCTTGATCACGGCATGCACCAGGGTGGCCAGCGGAATGGCGAAAAAAAGCCCCCAAAAGCCCCAGAGCCCGCCGAAAACCAGGATCGCGGTAATGACGGCGACCGGGTGCAGGTTGACCACCCCGGCCAACAGCAGCGGAACCAGCAGGTTGCCGTCCAAGATTTGGATGATGAGATAGGCCAGCAGAACGTAGGCGAAATCAGCGCCCCAGCCCCACTGGTAAAAAGCGATCACCGCCACCGGCAGGGTCATGAAGATGGCGCCGATATAGGGGATCAGAACGCTGAGACCGGTGAAAAGCGACAGCAGCACGGCAAAGCGCAGCCCCATGAAGTAAAACGTCGCATAAGTCACCCCCCAGACGATCACTATTTCCCAGACCTTGCCGCGCACGTAGTTGGTGATCTGCTGGTCGACCACCCCCCAGACCTCGACGGCCAGTCCCGAATGGTCGGGCAAAAACTGGCTGACCCAGTCCAGCAGCCTGGCCTTGTCGATGAGGAAGAAGAAGACCATCACCGGCACCATGATGGTGTAGATCAGGATCGAAAGCAGGCCGCGCACCGAGGCCAGCGAAAGGGTCAGCAGGTGCTGGATCATGACGTAGAGCTCACCGCTGATGAAGTCCAGCACCTGACGGATCTGGTTTTGGGTGATGAACTCGGGGTAGCGCTCGGGCAGGCGCATGAGCAGGTTCCTGCCGTTGGCGATGATCGCCGGCAGTTCCTGCAGCAGCTGCCCGACCTGGCGGGAGAGCACCGGCAGCAGCCCCACCACCAGGATGAACAGGGTCGCCAGGAAAAGCAAAAAGACCAGCAGCACGCTCACCAGCCGCGGCACTTTGACGCGCTCCAGGGCGATGGCCATGCCGTCCAGCAGATAGGCGATGACCAGGCTGACGAATACCGGGGTCAGCATCTCCCCCAGAAACATGATGATCAGAAACCCCGCCAGCAGCAGCAGCCCCAGAATGAGGGACTGGGGGTCTGAAAAATAGCGGTTCAGCCAATCGCGGATCAGTCGCACCATCGGGTTAAAATTCCGACCCTCCATCGGAGAGACAAGGGATGCGGTTTAAACGGCCGGCCGGCGTCACCGCCGCCAGCGGCTCACAACTTGCCCGAGCGAAAAATCGAGATGATCAGCCAAAGCCCCAGCACGGTGGCGATGCAGTAGCCGACCACCCCCAGGACAGCGGTCAGGGAAAGGCTCTGGTAGCCCAGCAGGCGCACCTGAAACTGAATCACCGTCTGGTCGGAATTGAGGATCAGGGCCGCGGCGATGGTCGAAGCGGAGACGATCAGGCCGATGACCAGCCGGTTGACGCTCCTTTCGAATTTTTGATTCATCTGGTCGAAGCCGGTGTGCCGCAGCGCGACCACCTGCCTGCCCGTGGCGGTCTGTTTGAGGATGTCGTGGATCAGCTTGGGCGCGGTTTTCAGATAGTTGCCGGTATTGCGCAGATCCTGACCCATGTTGCGCAGAATTTTACGGGACTCGTAGCCCTTTTGGAGGAGCTGGCGGGCGTAGGGCTTCATCACGGTCAGGATGCTGGCGTCGCTGCCCAGTGTTTTTCCCAGGGCCTCGGTCTGGATCAGGGTTTTGAAGAGCAGCAGCAGGTTGCGCGGCAGGTGGATCTGATACTTGGAGACCAGCTGCATCACCTGATCGTAAACGTCTCGCACGGAAATGGTCTGCAGCGAGCGTCCGTAGAACGGCTCGCTGATATCCTTCAGGTCGCGGCGAAAACGCGCCAGATCGACCCCCTCGGAGGGCAGAACCCCTGAGGCCAGCAGCGCCTCCATGACCAGGTCGTAGTCCCGCTCGGCGTAACCCAGAAAGACGTGGGCCACCTGGTGCATGGTCTCCTCGTCGAGATAGCCCATGATGCCGAAGTCCACCAGCCCCACCCGCCCATCGGGCATGACGATGGTGTTGCCGGGGTGGGGGTCGGCGTGGAAAAAACCGAACTCCATCAACTGGCGCGAAAGCGACCGCAGCCCGATCAGGGCGACCTCCCGGGGGTCGATGCCCGCCGCGCGGATGGCGGCCACCTCGTCCACCTTGACGCCTTCAACGAAGGACATCACCAGAACCGACGGGGTGGTCAGCTCCCAGTGGACCGCGGGGACGACGATATCCTCGACGGTCTGAAAGTTGGCGGCGAACTTCTCGATGTGGCCGGCCTCCCGCAGCATGTCGAGTTCGTTGAAAATCGTGCGTTCGAATTCCTGCACGATGTTGACGGCCCCCAGGACGCGACCGAGTTCGAAGTTTTTTTCCAGCCTGGCGGCCAGGATGTACATCAGTCGGATGTCTTCATGAATTTTCTTGGCGATGCCCGGCCGCACGACCTTGACGGCCACCGGAGTGCCGTCCAAAAGACGGGCGGCATACACCTGGGCCACCGAGGCGGCCGCCATCGACTCGGCCGGGAAATCGGCGAAAAGGGCCGTCAGCGGCTGCCGCAGTTCGACTTCGACCAGCGCTTTGATTTCCGCAAAGGCCAGGGGCGGCACCTGGTCCTGGAGCTTTTTGAACTCGTCGATGTACTCCGGGGGAAAAATGTCGGCCCGGGCGCTCATCAGCTGACCCAGCTTGATGAAACTGGGCCCCAGCTCCTCCAGCACCCGGCGGATGCGCCGCGGGGCGGGCGAACCGCCGGAGATTGATCCGCCAGGGCCGCGGCGGCTCACAGGGCGGACGCTCAGACGGTCGGCCACGGCCCCGAACCCGTGCTTCACCAGCACGCGGGCAATGACGCCCAGTCGTCTGAAGCCTCTCATGCGGTTGACCCCGCTTGCAAATCCCATATCCCTATCCCGCTTGGATCGGCGTGGCGAACGGCACCCCCGGGGGCGCCTGGAATGTCCCGGCCCTCAGCGGCTGGGCGCCGGCCGCACTCAAGACACCCGCCGCCATTTAACGAAAATCTCCTTCAGCTTCGCGGGGTCGGCGATGTAGCTTTCCAGGTAGCCGCAGCCGGTGCAGACGTAATTGTCCAGGGACGCAATGGATGTCAGGCTGACGGGAATCGAATTGCTGCCGAATGGCCCGCTTTTGGGGTGCACGTCGTCGCCGCAGTAAACCTCCTTGGAACCGCATTTGGGGCATTTTCCGTTTTTCACTGGCACACCTCCTGGGGAATTGCCGCACCGCTGGATTGGACCGATGACCGGGCCCTCCCCCGCTGGTCATTCAGCGGGAGGGCGTCAGGACGCACCTGTAAACCGCCAAACCCGGGGGCGATCCGCCGTGCGGGGGCGGATCCCCGAAACCGATTCCGGCTAACGTGTTCGCAGGCATTCGGCGGCGGATGCGAGCCGCTCAACGGATGCCGATTTCCGGCGAAAATCCGGGGGGGAGTATGGCGGAAAGGCGGAGGGATGTCAATACGGCCGAAAGCCTGCCGGCAGGGCCGCTAAAGGCGGTGCCCCTCGGCCGGAAAACCCCGCCCCGCGGCGGGGTTTTCCGGCTGCCGGCGGGGCGCAGCGGCCGCGGATCAGTCGCAGAGTTCGAAGAGCGCCGCGGCGCCCATCCCGCCGCCGATGCACATGGACTCGACGCCGTAGCGGACGCCCAGGCGCTGCATGTTGGCCAGCAGGGTGGCGCACAGCTTGGCGCCGGTGCAACCCAGGGGGTGCCCCAGGGCGATGGCGCCGCCGTGGATGTTGACCCGGTCCATGTGGCGGTCCAGACCGAGTTCGCGGATGCAGTAAAGGGCCTGGGAGGCGAAAGCCTCGTTGATCTCGTAAAGGCCGATATCGGCGATCTTCAGGCCCGCCATTTCCAGCAGCTTGGGAATCGCGTAGCGCGGGCCGACGCCCATTTCGTCGGGCCGGCAGCCGACGGTGGTGTAGTACTTGAGCTTGGCGATGGGCTTGAGCCCCAGCGACGCCACCTTCTGGGCGCTCATGATGACGGCCGCCGCGGCCCCGTCGGTGGTCTGGGAGGAGTTGCCGGCGGTGACCGACCCGCCGGCGGCGAAAACCGGGGGCAGCTTGGCCAGGGCCTCGATGGTGGTGTTTTCGCGGATCCCGTCGTCGAAGTCCTGGAGAAAGGTTTCGCGTCTGAAAGAGCCGTCGGCCCGGGGCGCGAAGCGCGCGGCGGGTGTTGCCACGATCTCGCTGAAAAGCTTGCCGGCTTTGGCCTTGGCGGCCTTCATGTGGGAATGGAAGGCGAATTCGTCCTGGTCCTGGCGGCTGATCTGGTAGCGGTTGGCCACGTTCTCGGCCGTGATGCCCATGGAGCAGTAGAGATCGGCCTGCTCGCGGGTGTGTTCGGGGTGGGGGCGC
Organism: Desulfobacteraceae bacterium; assembly: GCA_050122415.1. Classification (GTDB taxonomy): domain Bacteria; phylum Desulfobacterota; class Desulfobacteria; order Desulfobacterales; family JAABRJ01; genus JAABRJ01. The sequence continues at coordinate 1,209 of JASFIY010000125.1, read as the reverse complement.
GGCAGGTTGCCGCCCATGGGCACGTAGGTCATGGACTCCACCCCGCCGCCGACGGTGACCTCCGACCAGCCCGCCATCACCCGCAGCGACGCCAGGGCGATGGCCTCCAGACCCGAGGAGCAGAAGCGGTTGACGGTGGCCCCGGAAACCGTTTCGGGAAAACCGGCGATCTGGCCGGCGAGCCGGCCGATGTTGAGCCCCTGCTCGGCTTCGGGGAAAGAGCAGCCGATCATGAGGTCTTCGACCTCTTCGGGGTCCAGCCCGGGGGCCTTGGCCACAGCCGCCTGCAGAATGAACGCCAGCAGGTCTTCGGGCCGGGTGTCCTTGAAGGCCCCCTTGGCCCGCCTGCACCCCGGCGTTCTGACGGATGAAACGATATAGGCATCGCGCATGATGAAATCCTCCTGTACTCCCAAAGGGTGTCTGCGGATCAGTTTCTCAGGGGTTTGCCGGTTTTGAGCATGTGGGCCACGCGGGCCTGGGTTTTCTCCTCGCGCCAGAAATCCACAAAGGCCTCCCGTTCCAGCTTGAGAATCACCTCCTCGTCCACCTCGCTGTTGGCGCGCACCTCGCCGCCGCTGAGGACGAAAGCGATCCGTTTGGCCAGGAAGGCGTCGTATTCGCTGATGAACTTGGCGCTCAGCAGGTTGAAGAGCTCCGCCTGAATCATGCCCTGGGCGGCCTCGCCGAGCACCTGGATTTTGCGTTTGGGCGGCGGGGCATAACCGTCGGCGGCCATTTTGAGGACCTCCTGCTTGGCCTCGCCGATCAGGTAGTCGCGGTTCATCACGATCCGGTCCCGGGGGCCGAGAAAGCCGTTGGCGCGGGCCTCGGCCGCCGAGGTGGAGACCTTGGCCATGGCGATGGACATGAACACCGGCGTGAAGAGCCTGCCCAGATCGAAATCGGTAACAGCCTCGGGCAGGGCCTGCAGGAATTTCTTCCACAGGTTCAGACAGCCGCCGCCGGCCGGCAGCAACCCCACGCCGATTTCCACCAGCCCCATATAGAGTTCAGCGTGCGCGACGATCTTGTCGGCCGCCCCCAGACAGACCTCGCAGCCGCCCCCCAGGGTCAGCCCGAAGGGGGCCGCGACCACCGGCAGATGCGCATAGCGGATCCGCTGGATGCCGTTTTGGGCCATCTGCAGGAACGCGTCGATTTCGCTGAACTTGCCCTCCTGGGCCAGGGAGGCCATGTAGAGGAGGT
>JASFIY010000124.1:0-6229 GCA_050122415.1 Desulfobacteraceae bacterium | reverse complement strand
GGAAGAGATCCCGCTGGCGCTCAACCGCGAGATTTTCGAGGTCAACACGCTCGGCCTTTTTCTGGTCTCCCAGGTCTTCGGAGAGGCCATGGTCCAGGCACGCCGGGGGGCGATCATCAACATCGGGTCGCTCTACGCCAGCGTCTCGCCCGACAACCGCTTCTACGACCACATCGAGAGCGACCCGCCCTTTATCAAGCCGCCGGCCTACGGCGCCTCCAAGGCCGCGGTGGTCAATCTCACCCGCTACCTGGCCACCCATTGGGCCCCCCACGGGGTGCGGGTCAACACCCTTTCCCCGGGCGGGGTGCTGGGGGGCCAGGATGAGGACTTCAAACGCAAGTTCTGCAGCCGGGTGCCCCTGGGCCGTATGGCCGAGACCGGGGACCTGCGGGGCCCGCTGATTTTTCTGGCCTCCCGGGCGTCGGCCTATGTGACCGGCATCAACCTCAACATCGACGGCGGCTTCACCGCCTGGTAGGCGCAACACCCCAGGATACCCTCATGAAAACGACCTCATTGCCCGACACCGTCAACAATTGGATCGACGGCGCGGAAACCGCGGCCGCCGACGGAAGCCTCTTCGACAAGCGCTCGCCGGCCAGCGGGGAACTGCTCTGCCGGGCGGCGCGCTCGCGCGCCGCGGATGTTGCCGACGCCGTCGAGGCGGCCAAGCGGGCCTATCCGGCCTGGGCCGCGATGACCCCCGTGCAGCGGGGGGATATCCTGATGGCCGTGGTGCGGGCCATGCAGCAGGAGCGCGAAGCACTCGCCGCCATCGTGGCCGCCGAAACCGGCATGGCCCCCAACGCCGCCCTCGGGGAGACCGGCGGCGCCATCGCCCAGGGGGAATTCATGGCCGGTGAGGGCCGCCGGCTCTACGGACGCACCACCACCAGTGCGGTGCCGAACAAATATGCCATGACGGTGCGCCAGCCCCTGGGGGTCGCCGGACTGATCATCGCCGCCAACACCCCCATCGCCAACGTCGCCTGGAAGGTCTTTCCGGCCCTGATCTGCGGCAACACCGCGGTTCTCAAGGCAGCCGAGGACACCCCGGCAACGGCCTGGTTCTTCGGCAAGCTGGCCCACGAGGCCGGCCTGCCCGCGGGGGTCCTCAACATCGTCCAGGGCCTGGGAGAGGAAGCCGGGGCGCCCCTGGTGGCCCACCCCGAGGTGGCCGTGATCAGCTTCACCGGCTCCACCGAAGTCGGCCGGCAGATCGCCGAGATCGCCGGCCGCCGCCTGGCCAAGGTCTCGCTGGAGCTGGGCGGCAAAAACCCGCTGGTGGTCTGCGACGACGCCGACCTGGAGCACGCCGCCCACTGGGTGCTGCTCTCGGCCTTCAGCAACGCCGGACAGCGCTGCGCGGCTGGCAGCCGGATCATCATCTTTGACGCGGTCTACGACTCTTTCCGCGACCTGCTGGTGACGCGCACCCAAGGTCTGCGGGTGGGCCCCGGCGACGAGGACGACCTGGGGCCGGTGATCAACGAAAGGCAACTCGCCGACATGCTGGCCGCCGTCGCCCAGGCGCGCGCCGAAGGCGCCACCATCCTGACCGGCGGCCACCGCCTGAGCGGGCCGGCGCACGCCGGCGGGTGCTACATGGCCCCGACGCTGATCGAAAACGTCGACCCGCAGGCCGCCATCTCCACCCGGGAGCTGTTCGGCCCGATCACCTGCCTTTTCCGCGCAGCGGATTTCGCCGAAGCCCTGCACCTGGCCAACGACTCGCCCTACGGCCTGACGGCCTGCATCCACAGCCGCAGCGTCCACCGGGCCATCGAGTTCGCCCAGAAGGTCCAGGCCGGGGTGGCGGTGGTCAACGCCGGCACCTACGGCAGCGAGCCCCACATGCCCTTCGGGGGCGTCAAGCAGTCCGGCAACGGGTCGCGCGAACCGGGCACCGAGGCGCTGGATGTCTACTCGAATCTGAAGGACATCTACCTCTGCATCGACCCGCAGCGGGTTTGATCGGCCGCACGATGAACACAGCCGCCCCACCCTCGATCGTCGCGCTGATTCCGGCCCGCGCCGGCTCCAAGCGCGTCCCCGACAAGAACATCCGGCCGCTGGCCGGGCACCCGCTGATGGCCTACACCATCGCGGCGGCCCGCCAGAGCGGGGTTTTCAGCGATGTCATCGTCTCGACGGACGCCGCGCGCTATGCCGCCGTCGCCCGCCACTACGGGGCCGAGGCGCCGTTTCTGCGGCCCCCGGAGATCGCCGGGGACCTCTCGCCGGACGTCGAATGGGTGGTCTTCACCCTGGAGCGGTTGGCCGCCGCCGGCCGGTCCTACGATTGCTTCAGCATCCTGCGCCCCACCAGCCCCTTCCGGCGGCCCGAAACGATCCGGCGGGCCTGGGGGGAATTTTTGGCTGAAACCGGGGTGGACTCCCTGCGGGCGGTTGAAAAGTGCGGCCAGCACCCCGGCAAGATGTGGGTCGTGCGCGGCAGCCGGATGACGCCGCTGCTGCCGTTGGGCCCGGAGAAGCAGCCCTGGCACAGCAGCCAGTACCCGTCGCTGCCGGAAGTCCACGTCCAGAATGCCAGCCTGGAGATCGCCTGGACGCGGGTGGCGCTGGAAGGCGGCACCATCGCCGGGACCGTCCTGATGCCCTTTCTGACCCGCGATTACGAGGGCTTCGATGTCAACAAACCCTACGACTGGGACCTGGCCGAGCACCTGGTCAAAACCGGCCAGGCCCAGCTGCCCCCTGTGACGCACCCACCTTACAGCCTTTAGGAGCCATCAACACCATGCTGGAAATCAAACTCATCCCGGCCGCGGAGTTTCAGCGGATCCGGGCCGCTTCCCTGGGAGCCGACGACACCCTGGGCCTGATCGCCGACATGTGCCGCGCCAATGCGCTGGCCACCGTCAAGCGGGCCGGCTCCGGGCACCTCGGCTCGAGCTTCAGCTCGCTGGACATCGTGACCCTGCTGTATTTCGCCGAAATGAACCTCACCCGGCTGGGCCTGGACCACCCGGACCGCGACATCTATTTCTCCTCCAAGGGGCACGACGTCCCCAGCCACTATGCGGTGCTTTACGCGCTGGGGCTGCTGGACGAGCAGCGTTTCATCAACCTGCGGCGCCTGGGCGGCACCCACGGCCACCCGGACCTCAGCATCCCGGCGATCGAGGCCAACTCGGGCTCCCTGGGGATGGGGATCTCAAAGGCCAAGGGCATGGCCATCGCCAAGCAGCTCAAGGGGGCCGGGGGGCGGGTGTTCGTGATGACCGGCGACGGCGAGCTGCAGGAGGGCCAGATCTGGGAGTCCCTGCAAACCGTCGCCCACCAGAAAATCGCCAATATCACCGTGATCGTGGACTGCAACAAGATCCAGACCGACAAGCCGGTGGCCGAGATCATCGACCTGGGCAGCCTGGAGGCCAAATTCGCGGCCTTCGGCTGGCACGCGGCGCGCTGCGACGGGCACGACTTCGGCGCCATGCGAGCGGCGCTGCGCCGCTTCGACGAGATTGGCGACCACCCCAAGGTGCTGATCGCCGACACCATCAAGGGCAGGGGCGTCTCCTTCATGGAGGGCCCGGCATCGCTGGAAGCCGGCCGGGGGCTTTACCGCTGGCACTCCGGGGCGCCCGATGATGCGACCTTTACGGCCGGGTACGCGGAAATCATCGAGAGCATCAACGCCCGGCTGCAGGGATGCGGGCTTGGGCCCCTCCACCTGCAGCTGATCGAGCGGCGCGAAACCAACCGCACGCGGTTGAAGGACACCGCCGAAAAGGTCGTCGCGGCCTTCGGCGAGGCCCTGGTGGAAATCGGCCGCGAGCGGCCGGACGTGGTCGTCCTGGACGCCGATCTTTCCGCCGACTGCGGCCTGCGCCCCTTTGAAGCCGCCTTTCCCGAGCGTTTCATCGAAAACGGGATCGCCGAGCAGGACATGGTCTCCACCGCCGGCGGGCTGGCGCTGCAGGGGTTTTTGCCCATCGTGAACTCCTTCGGGGTCTTTCTCGCCTCCCGGGCCAACGAGCAGATCTACAACAACGCCACCGAAAAGACCAAGATCATCTATGTCTGCCATTACGCCGGGTTGATCCCCGCCGGCCCGGGAAAGTCCCACCAGAGCCTGCGGGACATCTCCCTTTTCGGCGCCTTGCCGGGCTGCACCATCATCGAACCCTGCAATGCGGCCGAAACAGCGGCGGCCCTGCGCTGGTGCGTCCACCAGGCGGCCGCAACCTGCATGCTGCGCCTGATCATCTCGCCCTCGCCGCGGCCGATCGCGCTGCCCGGCGATTACCGCTTGACCCCCGGACAGGGGGCGGTGGTCCGCGAGGGGTCCGACACGGTCCTCTTCGCCTATGGTCCGGTGATGCTCAACGAGGCCTTGAGCGCGGCCGAAAGCCTCCAGGAGAAAGGGATTTCGCTGAAGGTCGTCAACCTGCCCTGGCTCAACCAGGTCGACGCGGCCTGGCTGCGGACGGTCATCGGTGACTGCCGGATGCTCTTCTCCCTGGACAACCACTCCCCGTACGGCGGGATCGGTGATTGCCTGCTCAACGCATTGATGTCCTCCGGCGAGCTGAACGGCAGGCGTCTGGTCAAATTCGGCATCGAGGGCATGCCCGCCTGCGGCGCCCCGCCCGAGGTCCTGGCCTACCACGGGGTGGACGGCAACAGTCTGGCGGAGCGGATTGCGGCCGCCCTGCGAGGATGAGGCCCAATCCGGCAACGGTTTAAAAACATGGCCGAAAGGCGAATTGCCCTATTCCTGGGATCTCTTTCCGGCGGCGGCGCCGAACGGATCGTGCTGGAACTCGCCGGGGCCTTGGCAAAGCGGGGATATGCGGTCGACCTGGTGGTCTGCCGGCTGGAGGGCGCGCTGGTGCCCGAAATTCCCGGGGGCGTGCGGCCCATAGAACTGGGGACTGCGCCGCGCAGCGCTTTCCTGTGCAGGCTGCTCAGGCTGCCGGCGCGCACCTGGCTGACCCTTTTGCCGGTCATGCTGCGCAAGCCGCTGAAAAAAATCAGATCCCTGCCCTTTCTTGAAGACTATCTGGGGCGGGAGCAACCCGACGTGATTTTGGCCAGCACCCACGTTCCCAACCTGCTGGCCGTGTGGGCGGTCAGGCTCTCGGGCCTGCCGATCCGGGCCGTTCTCAAGCAGGACAACAGCCTTGCCCGCAGCCTCGCGGATTCCACCGACCCCCTGCGGCGCAAGCTCCCGCGGCTGGTGCGCCTCTGGTACGGCCGGGCGGACGCCGTGGTGGCCGTGTCCGAAGGTGTGGGCGACGAGTTGGCTACCCTGGGGGAGGTTCCGCGGAAGAAGATCCAGGTGATCCACAACCCCATCGACACCGGCCGCATCGCCCGGCAGGCCGAAGCCCAGCCCGATCACCCGTGGTTTCAAGCCGGGCAGCCGCCGGTCGTGCTCTCCGCCGGCCGGCTGCACCCGCAAAAGGACTATCCCACCCTGCTGCGGGCCTTTGCAGCGCTGAGAAAGGCGCGCAACCTGCGCCTGGCGATCCTGGGAGAGGGGCGTGAGCGGCCGCGCCTGGAGAAGCTCATCCAAGACCTGGGGATTGGCGCGGACGTTTGCCTGTTGGGGTTTCAGCCAAACCCCTTCGCCTTCATGGCCCGGGCGGCGGTCTTTGTCCTGTCTTCGGCATGGGAGGGGCTGGGCAACGTCCTGATCGAAGCCCTGGCCTGCGGGTGCCCGGTGGTGAGCACCGACTGTCCCCACGGGCCGTCGGAAATTCTGGAACGGGGGCGCTACGGCGCCCTGGTGCCGGTGGGCGACCCCGCAAGGCTGGCCCGCGCCATCGACGCGGCGCTTGAGCGCCCCGGGGATGCGGATGCGGGTTTGATGAGGGCCCGGGACTTCGACATGCCTCATATTGCGGACCAATATGTGCAGCTTTTTTCATCCTAGCCCCTGGAACGCCGAAAGATGCCCAAGACCCTGACGGCCCAAAAGCTGCTAAAAAAAATTCGCAAGCTCGTCTCCCCCAAAAAGGACAAGGTGGATTTCGGTCTGGCCTGGCGGCAGCTTCTCGACGCCCATCGGGAGGTCTGGGAACAGGCGCGGCGCGCCGCGGCGCATGGCCCCCGGGTCCTGATCGCCACCAGCACCGGCGGGCACGGGATGGCCGCCCCGGTCGAAAGCCTGCTGGCCATGGCCCTGACCCTGCGGGGGGCCAACGTCTCGATTCTTTTGTGCGACGCGTTCCTGCCGGCCTGCTCCATGGCGACC